>JAGGXZ010000059.1 GCA_021162805.1 Candidatus Poribacteria bacterium | reverse complement strand
TCGTCACTGTGTTGTTGAACCGATGTGTTGCAGTTCCTGTAGTTGAGAGGGTTCCGTCGAGGGTGAATGCGCTGTTGACGGTGAGCGTTCCTGTGTTATCCGTCATCCTGGCCGTGTCCTTGATGGTTAAGGTGCCGGGCACGGTGACATCCTGATCTCCCATGTCGAAGGTGCCGGCTTCGACGATCAATTCACCGCCGGGGCTTACCAGCTCAAGTGGGTGATTGATGAGCTGTGTGGTGCCGCCTCCACGCTTGTACACGTATTTATAGTAGGATGATGATGTTCCGGGGTCGAACGTCTGTGTCGTGCCCGCAGGGGGATTCAGAACGAGATTTTTAGTGCCCATGTACAGCGTGTTGCCACCAACGCTGACGTCACCTGAGACCGTGATATTATGGCCGTTTGCATCGAGTTTCCCCGATTCTATGGTGAGGTCGCCGATCATGTTGAGGTTGTCGCCCAGGGAAACGGTGATCCCGTGGCCGCTCACCACGATGTTGTTGTATTCGATCGAGTCTCCGCCGGTGTCGAAGGTTGCCGTATCGGTGAAGGTTATCGTGCCACCGTTGTGGTTGATCACGCCGACACCAACACCACCATAGTCATCGTTATCGAAATCACCGCCGACGGTCAGATTGCCCGATGTCAGGGTCAGTTGACCTACCCCTGTACTGTGGATGAAATTCTCAAGGGATCCCACGCTGACGGGGCCGCTTCCCAGGATGACGATGCCGGAGTTTTCCAGGGTGCCGACGACATCCACGGTTATGTTATTCGTGCCGAGGTCGAGAACGCCCTTGACCGTCAGATCGCCGAGGTATGTCTGCGATCCTCCCGTGGCCGTCATCCGGCCGCCAGCCTTCACAGTGACATGGTACTTGAAGACGACATTGCAGTTGCCGAAATTGAGGGTCTTCCCCGAGTCGATGGTCTGCGATCTCGTGACGATCAACTGGCTGCCTCCCGTCAGGAGGGCGGTGTCGTTGGTGGAGAGAGTACCGTCCACGGTCACCTTCTGATCTCCCATGTCGAATATGCCGGCCTCAACGGTCAGATCGCCTTCATCGGCACCAAAGGTGGTAAGCTTGAGCGAATTGTTAATCAGCCGTGTGGTGCCTTCACCCTGTTTGGTGATATCGTTGTAGGTTGAGGATGGGGTTCCGGGATCGAACGTCTGAGTTGTACCCGCGGAGGGATTCAGAATCAGATCGGCGTAGGCATTCCCCATGTTCAGCACGCCGGATACGCTCACGTTCCCCGAGACGGTGATGGTATACCAACTTGTTGCGCCGCTGCCCCCAGCGAGGGTGCCTGACTCCACGGTCAGCGCGCCGAGCATGGTGAGGTCACCACCCAGTTTGGTGGTCGTCCCATATCCCCTTTTGATGATGTTGTAGAACGTCGCTCCTTTCGGGGTAAGGGTGCCGTCGTTGGTGAAGATAACCGTGCCGTTGTTGTGGTTGAAGACGGAGGAAGCGTGGTTGTTGAAATCACTCTGCACGATCAGGTTGCCGGAAGTGGATGTGAGCTGGCCGTTGTTATCCACCGATGCGACGCTGACATCGCCGGAACCCAGGATCACAACGCCATTCGAATTAACCGTCAAAGCGCCGCTGACGTTCACCGTGACGTCGTTGGTGCCGTTATCGTAGACACCGTCAACCGTCAATTTCTTCATGGTCTGCGTCCCACCCGTGGCCGTCATCCGACCCGATACACTCAACCCGTTCGTCCCCTTGATGGTGACATCGTAGCTTCCGGCATTGAACGTCACCCCTGATGGGATGGTGAGATCCTCCTCCACCACCAGATCCGATCCCAGGGTGCGGGTGCCGCCGGTGATGCTCAGCTTATAGAACCCGTTGACGCTGGTGTGCTCCAATATGCCGGTGCCGGAGAGATAGACGGTCGATTTGCCCGGATCGAACGTTCCTGCGCTTCTCCAGTCTCCCCTGACGTAGATAGCGTTATCCGTATCCGATGAGCAGATGATCGTTCCGGTTCCCGTCACGGGGGCGCCGTCAGGGCCGAAGTTGTTCAGCGAGCCTATCGGTTTATCCGAAGTGCCGAGGGAGCCTTCGTAACTGGCGTTACCGATGTAGATAACACCGGTGTTGAGTATGTTCAACGTTTTATCAGCGGAACTAGGCGCGATCGTGCCGGTGCCGTCGGCGTCTGCGAGGTTGATGGTGCCGGCGTTGTTAAAATTCACCACGATATCCTTAGGGTTAACGGGTTTAATCGTCAAGGTTTTATTATTGCCAACGGTAATGGTCGCTCCAACCTTGTTGATAAAGGTGAGAGGCGAGACCCCTATGGTGGTATCGCCTGTGATGGTGATGGACCCGCTGTTGTAGAGCGAACCTGAGACGCTGATGGTGACGTCATCTTGGTCGTTGCTCATGCTTCCGCCGGGTTCGATGACGAGGTCCTCAGACACGGTTAGAGTTACAGAGCCAGCAGACCAGGAAAGCTCTGCTCCACGTTTAATGGTGAGGGATTTGCAGTTTGCATTAGCACCTATCTGCGGCTGGTACTTCGTGGCCGGGATGATGACGTCGTCACTTGCTGTTGGTGCAGCATCGTTTGGGCTCCAGTTGTTTTTCTCTGACCATACACGAGTAGCTCCACTAGCTCCACCTACCCAAGTCCTAGTTGTCGCATCAGCAACAGACAGGCTCAAAAACAGAACCACCAGACAGCCCATCAGGATCAGCGGGGCCGCCCGGGTTAAGTTAAACCTACCGATTATCATCTCTTCCCCCTCCTTCTTTCAAGGCTTTTAACCGGTGTAACATCTACCCATGGCTGATCGTCCGCAGAGAAGTAGCGGCGGACAGCGGACCGCCGACCGCGGACGTTGAAGCGATAGCCGCAGGCTCTCTGCTGATGGCCGTTTTAGTCAGGTGGGCGGAAGGAGCTCCGCCCCCCAACCTCATATCACCCCAACAATTATTAGAGCTCATCGCGGTATCCGCCGGCATCGTTATCATTGCTGCCCTGCCCGATGCCGCCGTGATTCGCACCGCCGTCCTTGTTGCTTCCGTCAGCGTTGCTCACCGGGAAGGTCAGGTCTGAATCGGACACGCCGTCATCGATCGTGTCCAGATCCTGCGTCAGATCGTTCCAGATGTCCATGATCTGGTCGGCCACATTGGCTATGGCCACTACCATCGCCAGGCCCAGAAGTCCCATCAAAATGGTATACTCGATGAGGGCCTGACCTTTATCACTGCGGAGTCTCTCCAGAGCTTTCGACATAACACACCACCTCAAAAGGTTTTCATGGACCGAATAAAGGAGGCTTGATTTAAGCGGGCGACCGATGGGAAAACCCTCCGGCCGCCGAACCCGATCTTGAATCCCCCTCGCTCAGTCCATCGTTTGCACCTTATGGGAAGCAAGCTGCATACCAACCTGGCGTCGATTCAGCATAAGGGGGTGAAAATGCCGTATTCAGGCGGGTTCATGGGGGGGTTGAGGGATGTTTAAATCCTTAATCATCGGCCGGGAATTATGCAAGAACTTGCACAGTAAAAGGGCGGAAATGAGGGGAGAACATGCGTCAGTGCTGTGAAGGGGAGTGCATGAAGCTTTTTGCACACTTTGTGCGCGAGGTTGCATAAGCTGGTTTTGAGGCTCTTTGGGCGAAGGTGCCGTGATGATGTATAATATTGCATGTCATCAGCCGGATAGGAGGTGAAGGGATGGGAATTAGGTTGGGATCTCCGGAGAGCTTGGACCTTCTCCCCAGGGTGATGGGGAAGCTCGTCGCTCTCCTTCTGTTAGCTTTGCTTTTCACCCCGGCGCTTCAAGCGGATAAGGTGATATTGGCCACAACCACCAGCACCTATAACACAGGGCTTCTCGATAAGCTGAAACCCCTCTTCGAGCATAGATACGGCGGACATATTGGCCGTCGGGACGGGCAAAGCGCTGAAATACGGCATGGATGGAAACGCCGACGTGCTGTTGGTGCATGCCCCTCCGGCGGAGGAGAAATTCATGAGGGAGGGACACGGCGTCTTGAGGGTCACCTTCATGTTCAACGATTTTATAGTCGTCGCCCCTCCGGAGCTGGATATCCCGAAGTTCAAATCCGTCGTCGAGCTGTTCAGGTATATATATCGGAACAGACTCACCTTTGTCTCCAGGGGAGACGATTCGGGGACTCATAAGAAGGAGAGGGAGATATGGCGTCTCGCCGGGCTGAAGCCGTCTGGGAGATGGTACTGGTCTACAGGTCAGGGGATGGGACGGACGCTTTTAGTTGCCAGCGAGAAGGGCGGCATCACCCTGACGGACAGAGGCACCTATCTCGCCTACAGGAGGAGGTTGAACCTGAGGATAATCCATGAGGGCGACGACCTCCTTCGAAACCCCTATAGCATCATCATCGTCAATCCGGCCAAAAACGACAGGATAAACTACGCCGGTGCCCTCGATTTTCTCCGGTTCATGCTCGATCCTGAGACGCTCGATCTGATACGAAATTTCAAAAAGGAGGGCACCCCGCTTTTCAAAACGCTCATAAACCCAAAACGGAGATAAGATGGATTTCATACTTCACACCCTTGTCGATGCACTCAGATTGGTCTGCGGCGATAGGACGACCTACTGGATCCTGCTCCGCTCCATATACGTCAACGGAAGCGCCGTTTTAATATCATCGGCGATCGCCGTTCCGTTGGCGCTTCTGATAGATATGATCCGATTCAAGTTCGGGGATATCATCGTCACCTTCCTCCAGACGCTGACGGGTATCCCGCCCGTCGTCGTGGGGTTGATCGTGTACCTGTTCCTCTCCCGCAATGGCCCACTGGCCGACCTGGATCTGCTCTTCACCAAGACGGCGATGATCATAGCTCAGGTGCTGATCGCGCTCCCGATAGTCTTCACGATATCACACTCCCACTTCGTCAAGGTCGATGAGAGGATAAGGCTGATCGCTCGAACGCTGGGGGCCGATGAGGTCCAGGTGGCCCTAAAGGTGTTCAGGGAGTCCATCGGCGGCGTCGTCACGGCGATCATGACGGCCTTTGGAAGGGTGGCGGGGAGGTGGGGGCGGTGATGATGGTCGGGGGTAACATCCAGGGCAGAACCCGCATCATGACCACCTCCATCCTCCTCTACACCAACATGGGCGAATTCGAAAGGGCTATGGCCCTGGGGATCATCCTGCTGGCGATCGCCTTCATCGTGAATTTCACGGCGATCTATCTCTCCAGGGCTATCCTGAGAGGATATGATTAGGAAGGGGAGACGGGTGATATACGAGATCGAAGGGCTGAGCTTCAGATATCGAAACGGGGATTTCAGCCTGAACATAGAGGAGATGATTATCGAAGAGGATGGGATCACAGGGATCGTCGGCCCCTCAGGCAGCGGCAAGACCACCCTGCTTTTAAACCTGGCCTTCCTGCTTGTCGGCAGGTGGAGGGAATTCAAATTCGAGGGGCACAGGGTTGAGCTTGAAAACCTGAGATCGCCCAGGAGGAGGGTGACATATGTCCCGCAGAATCCCGTCCTCTTCACCGGCACCGCCGAGTCGAATATCCTTTATCCCCTGAAACTGAGGGGGATCGGCGGAAGGGAGGCGAGGCACAGAGGATCTGTCTGGCCAGAGCCCTGGTCTTCTCACCCGATGTCATCCTGCTCGATGAGCCGACGGCGAATCTCGACGCCGATAACATCCTGAGGATAGAGGGGATATTGAGGGATATATCATCGAGGACCAAGCTCATCCTCGTATCGCACGATACCGAGCAGATAAATCGACTCTGTGATACGGTTTACAGGCTGGAGGGAGGACGGATAGTGGAGAGCTACATGCCGAGTGAGGCGGCCACCATCTGAGACCTGCCCAGCTCGTCGTGAGAGGTAAAGGCGTAATCCACCCTTATCGAGGTCGTTTTAAGCGGGATCCTGAATCCCGCCCCGAAGGTGGGACGTTTCCTGTATAACCCGCATCTCAGCGATAATACCCGCAGTATCGAGAGCTCCGTCCCAACCCATATCTCCCTCTCGTCTGATCGGTAATCGACGTTAAGCAGGAGGGAGACAAACGGTCGTATCCCCATTCGTCCGGCCACCCCGAGCGTATAGCTCAACGGCCTTGAAAAACTCGCCCTGGAGGAGGTATCCCACCGCACATGGGTTCCCAGATCGCGAAGGACGAAGGCCAATCTCATCTCCCCGCTCACCTTATCGCCGTCTCTGGACCAGAGCCTATGTGAGAGGCCCAGATCCACGCCCCATCCCGTCGACATGTTGGTGTAGATCTTCTGTTGGAGCAGTTTCAGGGAGATGCCGGCCGATAAGCGCGATGTGACTCCGATTCCATAGGAGATGAGGATAACGTCGTCATGGCTGTCGAAACTGCCGGATATGATCGGCAGATCTATATACATCTCCCCCGGATCCTTCACCCCATTGCCGTTTTTGTCCTGAAAATCCCCTTTCTTCCCGTTGCCGTTGACGTCTATGAAATCCTCTCCCGTTATGGGTATATCCTCCACGCCAACCCTCATCCAGCCGAGCCCCACGGTCCCGATCCCCTCTATCCTCTGGGCGTATGCGATGAAATTGTATTTCACCAGCCCGGCGCGAAAGGAGCCGAACAGATCCGAGTATGCGGTGGAGAGGGAGTATTTGGAGATGCTTGAGAGCTCGGCCGGGTTCCAGAAAGGCGCCGATGCGTCGTCGGCGTAGCATGAGAGGGCGTTGCCGAGGCCGAGGGCCCTGGCGCTGACGGAATAGCTGAGGTCGTCGAAGGTGTACTCCCCCTGATCGGCGGAACAGATCGCCGCCGATATGAGAAAGACGATCGTGCTTAGAAAAACTGCCGTTTTCATCTCAGCACCACCATCAAAGCTATAATGGCTTCCGATTTCAGGGTAAGTATACAACATACGTTCGGGGAATTTCAATTCGGCCGGATTTCGGGGATTTCCTATACGTCCTTCGATAAGGGGCTAGGCATTTTCCCTTTGAATGCCTAGCCTCTACTACTTAGGTCGATCTAGCTCAGAGGCGATCGAGGCCGTCTCGAAGGCCTATGAGCAAGGACTCGAGTGAGCTTCTCATCGGCTCCATCCTTCTCACCTGGACCTCGGCCTCATACGCCGCTTTGAGGATGTCGGAGGGCGAACCCTCCTCCGGCATCCTCACCCTGAGCTCCTCCCCGCCCGATATCACGGTTATCCCATAACGGGATAAAATCCTACCAAACCGATCCGGATCTCCCCTGATCCTGATCTGATATATCTCCCTCATCTCCTTCTTCAGCTCATCCATCTTTTTTTGCATCACTAATCTCCCCTGGTTGAGCAGGATCACCTCATCGCACACGGCCTCCACATCGGGCAGCAGATGTGTCGAGATGATGGCGTTTATCCCTTTGCTTTTCGTCACGTCCCTGATCAGCTCCAGCATCTCCCTCCTTCCCGACGGATCCATACCGCCTGTGGGCTCGTCCAGCAACAACAGATCGGGATCATGCACGATCGCCTGGGCGAACTTGACCCTCTGAAGCATGCCGGCCGAATACTCCTCGAGCTTGCGATATCTCTCCTCGCCCAATCCCACGTAAAACAGCACATCGTGAGCCCTGCTCATCGCCTCCTCTCTTTTCATGCCGCTGAGCTCCCCCATATAGGAGACGAGTTGAACGCCCGTTATCCCCGGGATAAGACAGGGCTCTTCGGGCATGTATCCTATCCTGCGCCGGATCTCCTTCGCCTCGGCTGAGACATCCATGCCGAATAGCACACATCTCCCCTCGTCAGGTTTCAGAAGGCCGAGAAGGGTTTTGATCAGGGTGGACTTTCCCGCGCCGTTAGGGCCCAGCAATCCCACAGCGCCTCCCTCGACCTTCAGGTTGATCCCATCCAGCGCTATCAGATCGCCGTATCTAACCCTTAAGTTCTGCACCTCTATGATTGTCATTATAGCCACTTGTGGTCATTTTAGGTCATTTATTGTCATTTGTCGTCATTGATAGTCACTTGTAGTCATTAATGACGGCGAAGCCGATTGGAAAACGTTAAAACGTTGAACGTTGGAACGTTAAACGTTCTAATGACGGCGAAGCCAAATGACTTAATGACTACAAATGACAGCTGAGCTATGGACGGCGGACAATTAGCCATAGATACCACACTCAAGGGGAATAAGAGCGTTGTAGACCAGGAACGTCTCATCTGGAGGATTTAAGCGTCCTGCCGTAATACATCATCTCGCGCAGTTCCCCAGGGAGGGAGTATCTCATCTTCAGATGCTTGGGCGTCATCTCCAGCAGGTCTATCCCGTATGTTTTGGCGAACTGCGAGTGGATTTTCCTCTCGTGTTCCGTCATATCGCTTATTGGGAAATCGATCTCAGTGCCGCTCGTCGCTGAATCGCGTATGCCCATCAGTATCTCGACGTCCCTTGCGGCGTTTTCCGGTCCATATGTGAGAGGTTTTCCGTTAACGATGGCCTCGTAGAGGCTTATCCACGCGTCAGCTCGGGCGACGTCGTCCGTGTCCGAAAGCGGGTAATCCCTGAACGGATTCTCCCATACGAGGGGCGGATCTGTATCGACATAGGATCGTACGACGTATCTGCGTCCCTCTCTTTCGACCGTCTCGGTCTTTATCTGGAGCCTCCTTTCACCTACCACGAGTTCCCCTCCCTCAAGGGAGGCATCGGTGCCCGTGATCCTCCAGTAGTTTCCTCTGTTTCTGTTATATTCGTATGTACCCTTTATATTTCGCTCGAACTTCATCTCAGCTCTCTCAAGCACGCCGGTCTCCTCATCAGGGAACTCCCCGTGGGCGGAGAGGGGTTCGGATCGGATGATGCTTCTCACCCCGGCGAAGCCGTGATACGATCCGGATGTGTATGATAGGTAGAAGGATTTCACCTCGCCTAAGATCCCGGCCTTTTGGATCTCCTGTTTCAGCCTTTCGCGAGGCCATCTGGGGACGTTCTCCGATACCTCCAGATATACGCCGTTATCCCTGGCCACTTCCATCATTTGTCTGGCACAGGCCAGGGTTATAGCGATAGGGGTTTCGGTCAGGATGTGCACCTTTGCCTCGGCCAAGGCCTTAGCGATGACGTGGTGTCCTTCAGCCTGAACGGCGATGAAGCCGATGTCCAGCTTTTCGGAGCTAAGCATCTCCTCCACATCCTCGTAGGCCTTGGCCTTGAAGATCGCCGCCGCCTCAGATGCCCTGGTCGGGTCTATGTCGCATACGGCGATCACCTCAAATCTATCCGATAGCTTGGGCAAGGTGGCAAAGTGTGCCCTCGCCCTACCTCCGGCGCCTATGATTCCCACCTTTAATCTCTCCATCTTTTACCTCCTCCTCACGGCGGGTTTCGCCGTCCACGCCTGAAGGCGGACATCCATCTCACCTCTATCGACCTGGACTTCTATAAGGATCGTTATACCACAATTTGAACCTTATGGGAAGGCAAATCGTCTCATCTCGGTTTATCACACACTTGAACTTCGCGAGCAGGATAGGCTATCATAACTATGAAGTAAGGATTCCGGATAACAGACTGAAGGGCAGGAGAGATATGGGAACGTGGGAGACGATAAGGAAGATCTATGAAAAGAAAAGGGAGGAAAGAGAGGAACTCAGAAGAAGGATGATCCGAAAGGTCCTTAAGGCCTTGGATAGACTGTCTGAAAACGTCGAGTTTGAGGAAGCTGTGATCTTCGGATCGATCGTCAAACCCTTCTGTTTCACCGAGCTATCGGATGTAGATGTGGCCTTCAAAGGGCTTGAAAGAGACAAGCTGTTTTACGCTGCGGCTTTCCTGAGTGATGAGATAGGAAGGGATGTGGATGTGGTTGAGCTGGAGAGTATCAGATTTGCCGATAGGATAACCAAGGAGGGTTTGAGATGGAGGAGAGGTTCAAGCTGTTAATAGCCGAGATGGAGGATCAACTGGAGGAGATCGATCGGCTGTTCGACAGGGTTGGGCTGAAATCGGAATCGCTTCACAGGGAACCGGAGAACGATGACGTAAGAGATAGCCTCGGATATACCTTGCATAACCTATACTGCGCCTATGAGGATCTATTTCAGCTTGTGGCCGATTTCTTCGAGAACCAAATTGAGCCCTCAGGCGGATATCATACGCGTTTGCTGAGGAGGATGCGGATGGAGATAGAGGGAGTAAGGCCGAGATTGATCTCGGATGAGAGCTTTAGACTGCTCGATGAGCTCAGAGGATTCAGACATGTTTTCAGACATGCGTATACCTATGATCTCGATCCTATCAAACTGCTCAATCTTGCCGACAAAATCAAGGGGCTTAGAGACACTTTCCGAACGGATTACGAGAAGTTTAAATCCGAGTTATCGTCATAGGCCATTTTATCATCGGATGGGGCTTTACGAGAGCCGCCGGAAAAGCCCACTCTTTTAAGGGAAGGAACGAGGAACTAGGAGAGAGGAGCGAGGATTTTCATTTCCTCGTTCCCAGTTCCTTTTAGAAATTACGCAGCTTTTGAGAAGGCTTGATCCATAAGGGATTCTACCTTCTCAAGGTTGTCTCTTCCCCCATTTGATGAGGATTCAAATAAAG
>JAGGXZ010000058.1 GCA_021162805.1 Candidatus Poribacteria bacterium | reverse complement strand
GCAGAGAGCTGATTTGCGTAGTGCGTAATGCGTGCGGCGTAAAGCGCCTTACGCTCTACGCCCTACTCTCTACGCCTTGCGCACTACGCTTGATGGATAACCGCTACACTCAAGGGAAATAAGAGCGAATGGTATTCCTAAAGACGCTATACTTTAATATGGTGGGAAAGGGAGATGATAGAAACCGCTTCTCTTATTCTAGGTTATCTCCTGGGGGCGATCATGCCCTCCTACATCCTCGGTAAGGCGCTGCGGGGGATCGATATAAGGGAACACGGCACGGGAAACGCCGGAACGATGAACACCGGCAAGGTTCTGGGCTTTTGGCCGGCCGTTCCCACCGCCATATACGATACGTTGAAAGGTATCCTGGCCGTGTATCTATCGCTTAAGCTGCTTAAGGTTCCGCCTCCATTTGCCTATGCCAGCGGAGTCGCCGCTATAGTCGGGCATATATTTCCATTCTATATGGGGTTCAGGGGAGGGGAGGGGGTTGCCACGTCGGTGGGGTTGATGTTGCATAATTTGGTTTTGCTCTATCGCGATCCGGTTATCCTGAGGAGGGTCTACTTCGATTTCGCCGCCATGCTCCTGCTCGTCCTGACCCTGCTGTGGATATCGCGCAAGGGGGAGGTCATAGGAGTGCTTGTGCTGCCGCTTCTGACTTACTTCCTGATCGTTCATCACGGTCTTAAGAGCTTACCGCTTTTCACGGCGGCGATTGTGCTTTACATACTCTTCAGGGATCTAACCAACCTCATCAGAGAGAGGGAGTTCGCCCTCGAGGGGGAGATCAGAAGCGCTATGAAGATGTGGAGGTTCGTTCTGAGGCCGCTTGCCGTGTTGTTTCTGATATTCTATGCGTTTCTGGGCAAGCCTTTCGCCGTCACGCTGCTCGGCGCCGTTACACTAGCCTTTTTAACCCTGGATCTAGCCAGGCTCGCTCACGATCGGGTTAACATCTTCGTGTTCAAAAACCTTGTCTCCCTTTTCAGGACCGAGGAGAGGAGGCGTTTTTCCTCTATGACCCTCTTCCTGCTTGGGGCATCGATAACCCTTCTCGTCTTCGACAAGCCTATAGCTTTTACGATTATCACCTATTTGATCTTCGGGGATATGTTCGCCAAGTTCTTCGGCTTGAGATACGGACGGAGAAGGTTTTTCCATAAGACGGCGGAGGGATCGGCGGCCTATTTCGCCGGTTGTGTCGTCGCGGGCGCCATCCTGATGAGATATATACCGATCACACCGGCCGATGTATTGCTCAGCTCGGGTGTGGCCTCTTTGGCGGAGGCCGTTCCGACCGGTATAGACGATAATCTGAGCGTTGCTCTCATAGGATCGGCGGCCTTATGGACTTTCAAGAAGGGATCGGCGATTTTCCATTGACACATCCTTCATCCCAATGATATCATCTCCTGGCGCGGGGTTCTGATGCCTTAACTTGAATTTCGATGGATGTTCTGGTATGATATTTCCCGAACCCGCAGGGTCACAGAAGGGTCTTGGTATGATCCTGAAATTATGATCTTCGTCCACCAGGACGGAGTGATCGGAGGAGGGACGAGAATTGATGCATGGAGGAAATCCTAACCGCCTTATCTTACTTGTGCTCTTGGCCGTGATTTTCTTCCTGCCCGCCGTCCTTTACGCGGCTAAGATAGACCTCTCCGAGAAAGCCGTCAACATAAGGGATGAGATCAACCTGGACAACATGAAGAAGGATATAGCCCGTCTCTCAGCGATCCGAACGAGGGTCACAGGCTACGATACCGCCCAAAGCGCCAGTAAATACATATTCGATCGGTTTCAGGAGCTGGGGCTCAAGGATGTCGACAGTCGTTCTTTCACCGTTACCGTTCCTGTGGATCACGGCGATGGCACGCTTGAGGTGTTTGAGAACGGCAAACTGGTGAAAAAGATCAGGATATACACCATCTGGCCGAACCTCGTGAGGCTCTCTTTCGTCCCCGACGGTCTGAAATATACCGTTCAGGAAGGGGAGAGCCTGGATCAACTCGCCCGAGAGTTCGGCGTGCCGATGGACAAGATCATCAACGATCCCCGTAATTCCTTCCTCGCCAAGCAGGCCCATGATGGTCGTGATAACGATGGGGACGGACTCGTGGATGAGAAAGGCGAGGTGGCGGTCGTTCCCGGAGACAAGATCTTCATCCCCACCGGAGGATTGGAAGGCAGGATATTCTACTGCGGCAAGGGAAACCTGAGGGATTTCAACGGCAAGGATATCGGAGGTTTC
Organism: Candidatus Poribacteria bacterium; assembly: GCA_021162805.1. Lineage (NCBI taxonomy): Bacteria > Candidatus Poribacteria > Candidatus Poribacteria bacterium. The sequence continues at coordinate 32,066 of JAGGXZ010000058.1, read as the reverse complement.
TGGTATGAGGTCAAGCCGGATGACACGATCTCCAAGGTGGCCCATAAATTCAGAGTCACCACGAGTAGCATAGCGGATGATATTCTGAACGTTCACCTGCAGCGATCGGATGATGGTGTGGATAACGATAAGGACGGCATTATAGACGAAGAGGACGAGATGGCGCTCTTAAGCGATGTGGCGAAGTGGGCGCACGACGGATCGGACAATGACGGAGATGGGATAGTAGATGAGATACCGGGGGATGATAAGGACGGTATAGATAACGACAGGGATGGTCAGGTGGACGAACCGGAGGAGTTCGTGGAAGCATCCGAATCCGCTATATTCATACCTAAAGGCGGCATCGCATTGGTGGATTTCAACAGCAGCACCCGGTGGATAAACGCCGCTATGCTCGGCGCCCAGGCCGTCATCTTCATAGAGCCGGACGTGACGATCAGAGGTGAGGCCGAGACCAAATTCCTGACTGTCCCGGCCAACATCCCTAGGTTCTGGATCTCCAAGGAGGATGCCCAAGATCTGCTCTCCATTCTCGGGTCCGACGGCGGTGCTACGAAGGATATCGAAGGGCGGATAACCGCTACCGTCACATGGGAGAACAAGACCGGACAAAACATCCGCGGGATACTGGAGGGAAGCGATCCGGAGCTGAAGGACGAGCTGGTCGTTATCGAGGCCTATTATGACTCTATGTCCGTCGTCCCGTATCTGGCTCCCGGCGCCGATACGACCTCCGGCATAGCCGCCCTCTTGGAGTTGGCTCGAGTCTTATCCAAGCCCGAATATCGCCCCGGACGATCGGTGATGTTCCTGGCGACTGACGGACATTTCCAGGGATTGGCGGGAATGCGTGCTTTCATGGAAGGTATAAGCAGGGATGTGCCGGGGGATATGGCCCAGATGAGGCGAGATATATATGAGGATCTCAGGCAGTTCCAGGAGCTCGGAAGAAAAATCGCCCTGTCATTGGACAGACGGTTGCTGGTTGACCTGCCTCCCAGCTTCTTCCAAAAGGTGAACGAGCTGACGGATAGTATGGGATCGCTTGCCGCCGCCCTGAGCGACCTCTCCAGCACGCAAAGCGAGATCAACTGGTTGGTCAGAGCGAAACGAAATGAGATAGAGAGGAGAAAGGAGAAAAGGGGAACAACGCGTAAGCGCGAGAAACAGGAGTTTACCCCTGAGGAACAGGCAAGGCTGGAAACATCACTGGCGAAATTCAGAAAGGATGGCATCCAAACGTTACATTTCTTCGAGGACGTCGTCGAAAAGCTGGATCAGTTAAAAACCCAGGCGATATCGGAGTGTCGAAAGACTGAAAGGCAGATCATAGAGGAGATCGCTATACCAATGGCCCAGCTCGATGTGAAGGCCGTTGAGAAGCTGATCGAAGGCGTCAGATCCGGGAAGATCAAACATTATGATAGATATAGCTATCTGTACAGCGAGGATGAGATCCGCAAACTGGGACTGAAGCTGGAGGATTGGGAAGTGAGCAAGATGGTGCGGCAGTACTCATATGAAAAGCTCCTGGATAGACACCTATCGCCGAACGAACTGATCCGGTTAAAAAAGGCCAGAGACACGCTTGCCGGCGCTGAGAAGGGGAAGAATTATGAGGATGAGGAGAGGGAGCTGCTTCAGAAAGCCTATAAGACGGCGAAGGCCTCAAAACCGGAGTCCATCATTCAGAAGGTATCTCGGATAGCCTCTCTGCCGCCCAAAAAGCGGTTCTCCGGCGATGAACTGAGGACGTTGAAGGTTTATCTGAGCAACGAGGACTTCACATCGCTTCTCTCCACCAAAAAGTCGCTCATCAAAGGCGAGGGCTCTGAGGAGAGACTGATAGGTGAGCTTGGAAGGCTGATGAAGATAGCGGAGAGAAATGCCGAGCTGGAGCTCCCCAGGTTGAAGCTGCTGGCCGAAAACGCTACCAGGATAAATCGGGAGTTCACGGATGATGAGAAGAGGGCGCTGGGACATTACCTGAGCCAAAAAGATTATGCCGATCTCATCGCCGCTCACGCCCAGCTGTTTTCCAGATATGAGGAAAACAGATTGCTCGATCTGGTCCGATCCAGGGCCAAAAACGATATCATCGAGCTGCAGAACCTATACAACCAGATAGATTCCATAACCTCCTTCACAAACGATCAAAAGGCGCTCCTGCGCGATAACCTCCTGACGCTGAGGAACTCCAGGATCAGAAACATCCAGAAGAAGGTTGAGGTCCTCTCGAGGATGAACAGGCGGGAGTATGAACGCAAGATCGCCGCCATGCTTCAGGCGATAGAGCTGCAATATACCATGAACCGGTACTACACCTCCCTTTTCATCTCGCTGGATCTCTCCACTCAAACGGATCAGTTCGGTGTGTTCTGTAAGGGGTGGTTCTACGACCAGCAGCCGGAGTTCGTGCTGCGCAGGGAGTTCGCCTCCATAGGAAATAAACTCGCCAATTACGCAAACGACGCCGACTTCGCCGTCAGGGTCAATAAGCTCTGGCAGTTCACAGATGATGAGATACGCCAGGCGGTGCTTTCAAGTCAATGGGGGATCGCCTCCTCATACATCTCGAAGAAGGAGGTCGAGGGCAAGACGCTGGAAACCCTTGTCGAGGACTACTACGACACGCTCATCAGCCTCGGCGGCGTCAGCCGTCTGATGAAGCTGGAGTTCGAGAACATGAAGAACAAAGGAGAACCCTCCGAGAGCATGCTCAAGGATATGGAGTATATCCGTAAGGAGGTCGAGCGGTTCATCCGGAACGACATACGCGCCGCCCGTAGAAGCCGTAAGGCTCAGATGAGGCTTTTTGCGAAACTGGATCAGATGCTCGCCCTGAGAGGGATCAACACTAAGGAGCTGACCGATGACGAGGTCTCCGATATACAGACCCTGCTCGGTATCGTCGGGCTGGGGGGAAGCTCCAACTTCGTCAACGCGATAAGCGCGACGGGAGGCAAAACCTGGCGCACCTATATCCCCGGTAAGATCGCTTTCGACAGCGAGGTGGCAACTCTGGCGGGCAAGACCGGGATTGCGTTCGCCACGATAGATGATGCTAGAGTCCTTTGTGACACTCCTCTGGACACCATCTCCAGGGTTAACTTCGATAATCTGGACGCCCAGGTCAAGACGCTGGCTTCGGTGCTGGTCCAGGCGTTGAAAGACCCTGAGATGCCCACGGCGGCGAGGGTCGGAAACTATTACTGCGTGCTATTCGGAGATGTGGTCGAATTCGATGCCCGTGAGAGCTCCATCCCTGAAAAGCCGGTGCCCTATCCGATACTCGCCATACGACGTAGGCATAAATCGATGATGGGTGTCAGGGGAGACCTCTACACCACCGGCGACCTGAAGGGGGACTTCGAGATCTCCGGATTGGCCATGGAGGGCAGGGCGACATACAGACCCGGCGGCGTTCAGGAGGTGGAGGCTTACAAGCTCGATCCGGATTCGGGCGATATCGTCTACGCCCCCGATCTGGGCTCCTACGGCGCCAAGATCTTCAGCAACAAGGTCAGGATCAACACCCGCCGTAGAGGCTGTCGCGTGGTCGTCTTTCCATGTGTCAGCACCACGATCTATGATCTCGTCGACCCGAGGTATCTCAGGACGCTGCGTGAGATGAGCGTGTATGATGCTGAAACCGACAGCGAGCCGCGCAGATACGGCATGTCCAAACCGTGGTATCAGCAGGGTATCTCGGCAGTCGAGCCGATAGCCCTCGTATACTCGGAGCCGGGACAGAAGATAAAGGTCGGAATGTCCTACGGACTGATGGGCAAACGGCTGCTTCTGATAAAGGCCACGAAGCTGGGAGTTAAAAACCCGACGCTCTACACCGGTGAGGGGTTCATCGTCCGTGAGAACGGCTCGGTCAGGCTCACCCCTTACGTCGTCGTCAGGGATATGTGGATATTGGATGAGAACCGCAATGAGCTTTACAAACGTTACGGGATATCAAGCAACAGATTGGATCTGCTTCATAAAACCGCCTGGGAGTATCTCAAATCGGCGGAGGATCAGCTCAGGTGCAAGAACTACGATCAGGCGCTCAAGCTCGCCCATGCCGCCTGGGGATATGAATCGAGGGCATATCCGGACGTGAAGAGCACCGGTAACGATGTGGTCAAAGGCGTCATGTTCTATCTGGCCATCCTACTGCCGTTCGCCTACTTCCTGGAGCGGCTTCTCTTCGCCTTCCCGAACGTGCATAAACAGGTCGCTACAGCCTTCGGGATATTCATATTGGTCTTTATCCTTTTGGCACAGGTTCATCCGGCCTTCCGGATAACGATCACCCCGCTTATAATCCTCCTGGCCTTCGTCGTGCTGGCGCTTTCGGTGATAGTCATCACCATCATCGTGCGCAAATTCGAGGAACAGCTCGAGATGATGAAGCGGGAGACCTCCAAGGTATATAAGGCCGATGTAGGCAGGCTTTCGGCAAGCGCTGCCGCTTTCTCACTGGGGGTTTCCAACATGCGTAAGCGCAAGGGCAGAACCATCCTCACCTGCGCAACGCTGGTTATCCTCACCTTCACCGTTATATCCTTCACCTCGGTCAAGACCTTCATCAGACCGAACAGAACCCATCTGCCATCTCTGACACCGCCCTATACGGGTGTGTTGATCAGGGATCAGTACTGGCGAGCGCTTGAGGAGCCGGTCCTGACCAGCATCATGAATGATCTCAGGGAGACCACGATCACGACCAGAAGCGGAAAGACCTATCGGGTGCATAACATCATCGCCCCCAGGGCCTGGTATCGGTCGTCCGGACTCGGAAACCAGTCCTTCATTCAGCTCACGAGGGTCGATACCGAGGAGGAGAAGACCTACACGGCGAACATGCTCGTCGGCATGAGCCCCGATGAGCCGGGCGTCACACGGATCGACAGATATCTCCGTTACGGAAGGTGGTTCAAGCCCGGAGAGACTTACGTATGCGTGCTGCCAAGCGGTGTGGCAAGTTATCTTGGGATTGGGGCCAATGATGTTGGGAAGGCGAAGGTGAGAATCTATGGAGCTGATTTTACCGTCGTGGGCGTGCTCGGACTTGGGTTCAAGGACATGAAGGATCTGGACGGCGAGGAGTTGACGCCGGTCGACTATCAGATCATGGAGCAGCAGAGGGCGCGCGGACTTCAGGGCCAGCAGGCTTCCGAGGGAGAGCTTCAGAAATACATTCACCTGCCGCCAGACAGCGTCGCCATCCTGCCGTTCAGCGTCGTGATGAATCAAGGAGGTACTCTCCAATCGGTAGCTATCAGGATGGGCGGGGTACCCGGAGATCCGCCGGACCTGAATCCGATAGAGAAGCTTGACGCCATCATGGGCCCGTTGATGAGTCGTATCGCCCTCGATTTCTTCGTCGGCCGTGGCAGAGAGACATACCTGTATAGCTCCATAGGTATGACATCGTTCTCAGGCATGTCCAACCTGTTCGTCCCGATATTGATCGCCGCCCTGATAGTTCTCAACACGATGTTGGGAGCCGTTTATGAGAGGGTCAGGGAGATCGGGATCTACAGCTCCGTCGGGTTGGCGCCAACCCACATAGCCTTCCTGTTCATGGCCGAATCGGTGGTCTACGCCATCATCGGGGCCGTTCTGGGGTATCTGTTGGGCCAGGCGACGGCATGGGCCTTGGTTAAGTGGAATCTGCTCGTGGGGCTGACGTTGAATTACTCCTCCACGTCAACGGTCGTAGCGACCATAATCGTCATGGCCGTGGTCTTGGGTTCCACGATATATCCGTCGGTGAAGGCCTCCAGAATGGCCGTTCCCGACATAGAGAGAAAATGGAAGCTTCCCGAGCCTGAGGGGGATGAATGGCATTTCGATCTGCCGTTCACCGTTCTGGCCGAGGAGGCTTTGGGATTGAACATCTTCATGCGAGACTACTTCGAGGCACACGCCGATGAGTCCGCGAGCGACTTTTATACCGATCAGGTCACCTTTGCCAGAAGGAAGCTGGAGGACGGGCAGGAGGAGTATGTTATCAGCATGATGGTCTGGCTCGCCCCGTACGATCTTGGCGTCAGCCAGACGATAGATCTTCAAACCACCCCATCGGGCGGTGAAGAGAGGGATATCTATAAGATCTTCCTGCATGTGCACCGCGAAAGCGGCGAGGTGGCCTCGTGGAAGAGGGTCAACAGGAGATTTCTCAACCTGCTGCGCAAGCAACTGCTGATCTGGAGGACACTGGGAGTGGAGGTGAGAGCCGAATTCCACGAGCGCGGCAGGCGGGAAACCCTGGAGGGTCTCGTGCCTCAACTGCAACCCGCGGACGACGATTAATCCGGCGGCGAGGGGAAACTCCCCTCGTCACCGAATCTCTTCGAGGAGGAAAAATGGGAAAGGTGCTGGATAAAATCGCCTATCTCTTTATCTCCGTCGGATCGATCGGCTGGATCTTCTCGATCCTCGTCTATAAGGGAGATATAAGGTATCAACTGGTGTCTATCCTCATAATAGGTTTGGGGATATTCTGTGCTCATTTCTGGGAGGAGATATTCTACAAAAAGTGATCAGGGGGTAGAGGGTTGGCCAGAAGGAAGAGAATAACCCAAGCAGAGGAATGGCAGGCATGGGCCAAGAGATATGATATAGATGGAGGTGTAAGGACGTTCGAGTCGGGCCTAAGCGTCAAGGTTATCTTAGGCGCCCTTTTCGTGGGCCTTTTGATGATGCCCGGCTCGATCTACATGCAGCTCGTCTCAGGTCAGTCCGGAGCGGGCGCCGCCCCATGGGTCGCCGTCATACTCTTTACGGAACTGGCCAGGAGATCCTTCACAACCGTCAGACGCCAAGAACTCTATATACTTCTGGGATTGGCCGGAGCTGCCGTCGGAGCAGGTGGACGATATACCGGATACATATGGGAGGCCTATTTCATACAGACACCCCAGGCAGAGGCGTTCGAGATAGCGGACAAAATACCGAGATGGGTTGTGCCCCCTAGAGACTCGATCGCCATAGCCCAACGAAGCCTATTGCATCCCGATTGGGCCTTGCCCATAACGATCATGTTGGTCAGACTCGCCCTGTCTCAGCTCAGGTGGATCGGCGGGCCGTATGTGCTCTTCAGGTTGACGGCCGATCTCGAAAGACTCCCCTTCCCGATGGCTCCTGTTGCCGCGCAGGGCGCCACAGCCCTGGCTGAGACGACCGGTAAGAGAGAAACCTGGAGATGGAGGGTCTTCAGCATCGGCGCGATGGCGGGCCTCTTCTGGGGAGCCCTATACATCGGCGTCCCATCGATCACAGGCGTTATGATGTCCAAACCGATACAGATCCTGCCTATCCCCTTCATAGATTTCACCACGAGCATTGAGGGGTTCGCACCGACGGGCGTGTTCGCGCTGGTCACGAATTTCGGGGCGATGCTCTCGGGATTCGTTATGCCCTTTCCGGTCATAATCTCCCAGTTCGTAGCGGCTTTGTTCACCCAGTTCATCCTCAACCCACAGATCCTCTACAGGTTCGAAATACTCCATAGCTGGCATCCCGGCCTGGATGTCCGTGCCACGGGTCTGCAGAACTGGCTTGACTTCTGGTTCAGCTTCGGATTGGGCAAGAGCTTCAGCTTTGCCTTCATCGGGCTGGCCGTGGCGTTGCCGATGCTGCTTAAATATCAGGAGGCCAGAAGGAAGGAGGTGGGCGAGAGGGGATCGTTGCGCACCCCGCCAGGGAGAGGCGATTTCCCCATATGGATAGCCGGTGGGATGTGGCTCGCAGGGATGATCGGCTACGTGTATCTGGTCCATTGGATGGTGCCCAACTTCCCGCTTCTCTTCCTCTTGGGATTTGCCTTCGTCTATACGCCCATTAACTCCTATATCACAGCTAGAACCTTCGGGATCTTAAGCAGAGACCTGTTCGAGATCCCCTTCATCAGAGAGGCCACGATCATATTGAGCCGATATGAGGACATAGATATCTGGTTCGCCCCGTTCCCGATGGAGGATTACGGACGAGGAACACAGCACTGGCGGGTGCTGGAGCTCACAGGCACGACCTTCACCAGCAACATCGCTGCCAACCTCATCACGCTGCCCATACTTCTCATATCCGGCATACTGGTGTGGCACTTCATCTGGAAGCTGGCGCCGATACCTTCCTCGCAGTATCCCTTTGTCCAAACCTGGTGGCCGATAAACGCCACGAGAAGGTGTCTCTGGATCACAGCCCTGAGGGACGGACAGAGCCAGATGTTACAGGCGATCAGAGGGACATATGTCGCCGCCGGGTTCGGCTCCTCACTGGCCCTCTATGGATTGATGTGGATGATGAAAATGCCGAGCATGTGGTTTTACGGGCTGATAGGCGGTATAGGCGCGGATCCGGGCTCGATGATACCTCTGCTTCTAGGAGCCGTCGTGGGCAGAGTTTACATGATCAAGAGGTTCGGCCTGAAACGGTGGTATATGTTCAACCCCGTCCTTGCAGCGGGATTCTCCTGCGGAACAGGACTAACCGCCATGGCGATAGTCTCCCTCGCCCTCGTATCGAAATCGGTTATCGTTAAACCGTTCTAGTAGGGGCATAAAATCTTAGCCTAAGGGCATAAAATCTTATGCCCCTACTTTTCCAGGGGTGATAGGCCTTATGGAGGAAAGATGGCGCGTGCTCGGATGGCAAGGCATCCGAGCACGTATACCATCCGATTGGGAGATAGGCGCTATATCGGGAGATCATAAGAGCGGATACTTGAGGTTGGATGACCACGTGATGCCCCGATTGGAGTTGAAGTGGGCATCGCATAGGAGGAAACCGGATCTAAATGCTCTGTTGGATGAATACTTCAAGGGTCTCAGGAAAGAGTATGGGAAAAAGGGAGCGCAGATCAGGATCAAACGGGGTATAAGTTTGGTCAAAGACACATCAGGTTTTCAGAACAAGGATTTGATCTTCTTCAGTTGGAAATCAACCAGGGTAAGAGCATTCGGCATGATCTGGTTCTGCGTGGATTGCCGTAGGACGCTTATCGCCCAGATGAACGGATTCTCCGGCGAGAACATCCGTAGCAGGGCGATCGATATATTCACCTCCATCGAGGATCATCCCACCGGCCCTTCTAACCTCTGGACCGCCTATGGCCTGGAAGTCGAGGTGCCGCGGAGATATAGGTTGGAGAAGCATAAGATGATGTCGGCCTATCTGCTTTTATCCTTTGCCGACGGCAGCAGGAGGATAGCCATCGAGCGATACGGCCTTGCCGATACCCTGCTCAGATCGATCTCGCTGGAGGAGTGGTTCCGAAGGACATATGCCAAGGATATGAAGGGATACGGCTTCCAGATATATCCTGTCTCCGCCGACGGGATACACGAGGAGATATCGCTGGAAGGATACAAACTCAGGTTCATCGATAGGATACCTCTCTCCATCCTAGGGGTTTTGGATCTGATCGTCAGGCGAAGGCGGATGTCGGCGAGGATTTGGAGATGCAGGGAATCTAACCGCATATTCGTCGTCAGATCCGTAGCCAAAGTCGATACATCCAAAATCGTCCAGGACATCGCCTCGAGCATAAGATGTCATGAAGGATAAGATGAATAGAAATTCAGCCGAGGGGATGAGATGGCTTGAGCAGGGGATGAGAGATCTGGAGGATGCCAGGATCTTAGCCGAGGCGGGTTCCTATGCCAGCGCTTGTTTTCACTGCCAACAAGCTGCCGAGAAGGCTCTGAAAGGTTTCCTTTACTCCAAGGGTTTGAGGGCGATACTGACGCATTCGGTAACCAGGTTGATGGAGGAATGTTCTAAATTTGAAAATTTCCCCTGCCTCCTCGAGGAGGCGAGGGAGTTAGATAGGCATTATATCGGCTCAAGGTATCCGAATTTTTATCCCGAGGGACCGGCATATAAGTACTACACCGGGGAGATGGCGGAAAGATGTATAGGATATGCAACGTCGATATTGGAAGAAGTGGAGAAATTTTTGAAAGGATAGAAAAATACAAGGGGGAAGTGGTTAAGGAGTTGAATCCGGAGGAGATAATCCTTTTCGGCTCCTTTGCGAGAGGGGATTTCAATGAGGGCAGTGATGTAGATATCCTGGTGATCGCCGATTGGAAAGAGTGCTTCCTCGATAGGATAGGAATTCTTCTCAGACTTAACACCGTTCATCTTCCCCTTGAACCTATAGGCTACACCCGAGAGGAGCTTGAGAGGATGAAAACCGAAGGAAACCCTTTCATCACGAGGGTGTTGGAGGAGGGGAAGGTTATCTTTAAACGTTGAAAGGCTCCTGAAGATGCTTGACAGCAGTTTCCTAATCCTGTTATAATGCCTCGTAGGCAAGGACGGGGAAGACAAAATGAGGAAGTTGCTTTATGCCCTTAGATTGAAGAAGCGCCCTGGGCTCAAGGTTTCCAGGGAGGAGGTATTGAGGGCGATCCCGCTGAGGAATACGGCCATAAAATGGGAGATGGATGAAAAAGGCGAGGTCTCCCTCGTCGTGCCTCAAAAGGATAAGCTTTGGGTCAAAATCGTATCCAGGATCTTCATGATCCCTCCGAAGCGGGTGGTCGTGCTCGATGAGGTGGGCTCCTTCGTGTGGAGCCTATGCGACGGTAAGAACAAAGTGGAGGATATCGTTAAAAGTTTATGCAAAAGATATAACCTTACCCGAAAAGAGGCAGAGGCATCGCTTCTGGCCTTTTTCAGACAACTGGGTAAACGCGGTTTTCTGGGATTTGCCGTGGACAGGAAGTCAACGGAAAGGAGAGAGTCAAGATGAAAGATGGAAATGGGAAGGTGATAAAACTCAGACAGCTTCCCGAGGAAAACGCCGTCCGCGTGAGAAACGTGGTGAAGAAATATCAGATGGGAAAGGTAATCGTGGAGGCGTTGCGCGGGATAAATATGGAGGTCAAACGGGGCGAATACGTCTCGATCATGGGTCCTTCCGGATCGGGGAAAACGACGCTGTTCAATATGATCGGCGGTCTGGATAAGCCCACAGAAGGCAGGGTCTACATCGATGAGGTCGATATCGCCCAGCTCGACGCATATGAGCTAGCGTGGCTGAGATGTAGAAAGATCGGCTATATCTTCCAGACCTTCAACCTGATCCCCGTTATGACCGCCCTGGAAAACGTCACCCTACCTATGATCTTCGCCGGAAAGACCCCCGATGAGAGCATACAGAAAGGGATAGAGCTGCTGACGCTTGTCGGGTTGGGCGATAGAATTCAGCATAAGCCCAGGGAGCTCTCCGGAGGACAGCAGCAGAGGGTTGCCATAGCAAGGGCCTTAGCTAACGATCCCGCCCTGATACTGGCCGATGAGCCCACGGGAAACCTGGACACCCACACCGGATTGGAGATCATCTATCTGCTCAAGCAGATGAATGAGGAGAAAGGCGTTACCGTCATAACGGCCACACACGACACGAAAATGCTCGATGTGTCCGATAGGATCTTCCATATCCAGGATGGGAAGATCGCCAAGATTGAGACCAGGGCTGAGATCAAATTGCGTGTCGGAATGCTTGATGGGCAGGAGGTCGGTTGATAACCGGAAGCTTAGCGTTGAGGGTATAAGGTTTCATGATTTTTATTTTCACCATAGTAGTTCTCGTAATATTCAGCGGATACGGTGGTTCTGGGACCGTTCTGATTAGCGAGATTCAACTGGCCGGTGAGACCGCCCGTGATGAGTTCATAGAGCTCTTTAACCCTTCCCCCTCGCCGGTGAATCTCTCCGGATGGCGTCTCCGGAAGATGACCTCTTCCGGCAGGGAATCCAACCTCCTCACGAAGTTCCCCGATATAACCATGCCACCTTTCTCCTTCCTTCTTATCGCCCATAAAGAGTATAAAGGCGAAGTCGAAAGGGATCTCAATTACAGCTCGTCCAGTTACAGCGTGGCGGCGAATAACACCGTTTTGCTTTACAATTCGAATGGGGATATCGTGGATCTCGTGGGAATGGGCGATGCAAGCGATCCGGAGGGATCACCCACGCTTAATCCCGATCCCGGTAAAAGCGTCGAGCGTAAACTGGTGGTTCTAAGGAACGGCCTCTGCGGCCCGGCGATGGATACCGATGATAACGGCCGGGACTTCATCCTCCGCGATGACCCCACTCCCTGTAATTCACTTTCACCGCTTCCAAAACCGGTGAGATCGCTTCAGATCCTTCGAAAGGGGAATAACGTGAAGCTGCTCTGGTCCGTCGATATCGGGGCACGGGAGTTCAAATGGCGGGTTTATCGTCAGGATGAAGGAGGAGATCTCACCCTCCTAACCTCTTCACCCCTCGGCGGAGGAAGAGACCGATATGAGTTTTCGGATTTCGTGCCGGGGAACGGAAGACATGAATATCTGCTTGAGGCGATGGATCCACTGGGAAATCTCTTCCGCCCTGTAAGCGTAACAGGCGTGTCGCGGCATGGAATGGCGATCACCACTTGGGGAGCGATTCGGAGACATAGGTGATTCCCCGGATCGTGCTTCGATCCGCGATCGCACGCGGGTCAGATTAAAACCAAATAAAGGAGGGCAAAGATGAAGGTTAAACTGACTCTTCTTCTGACCCCCTTGTTTATCATTTATGCCTATTTCGCTTTTGGGGCAACTATTGAGACGGTTGTGTATCCACAATATGTGGACGGAAGGAAATACGACGGGAAAGACGGCAACCCGTTCGCCGTTTTCGTCCGGATAACTGGGTGGACAACGGCTAAATCAAAGCTGGATAGTGGTGATTGGAAGGATATAACAGTAGGAGCTAATCCTGAAAGCGGGTACTACCACATATGGGACGGACAGCAATGGAACCTTGCTTACACGGAGGATTGCTTTTCGATTAAAGACGAACTCGATAGCAATGGGAATTGGGAAGGTTGGATCTTTCTGAAATCCCGGGGGAAATCTGGTCCTTTTAAAGCTTTTGCCGCTTACGAAACGCAGGCCGGAAATTGGTACAAAGCCTTTGAAGAAAGCGAAACGCATGCTGTAACTCTTCTCGGTGGTTCTGGGCAAGATCCAATAGCCGTATGCTATGCCAAAGCTGATTCACCAGCGTCGGGGAAAGTCATAGCGGCTTACGCAAAAGAGGATGATTCACCGCCGAGTCAGCAACCCCTTGGAACATACGCAATCGAAGATAACGGTGTAGATGAAAGTGTAGGAACTGACCCGCCTTATCCTCCTGGCACTGATGACCCTGATTATGCTAAGTTCGGGATAGGTTATTTCCGTCTCGCACTTCCTCGCAATACAACTATTGAGAAGTTCGTGTCCTATGAACGAATCGATAGTAACTATAATGGAGAACCTGAGATCTTCGATGTAGATACGAAATCTGAAAAAGGATACTTCTGGGTAACGGGTGATTCGAAAACGAAGGATCTAGAAGAGGGAAATAAGGATATCTCCCTGCCAGTAATCCTTAGCTTACACAGTGCCGAGAAAAAAGGTGATAGGGTGATCATCCGCTGGAGCACCGAATCGGAGGTGGACATCGTCGGATGGAACGTCTATAGGAAGTCGAAAGACGGCTGGGTTAAAATCAATTCCAAATTGATCCCATCTAAGGGGGAGATGGGCGGGAGATACGAATTCCTCGATCCGAAACCATCGGATAACCCTCGCCGATATGTGATCGAATGGGTGAATCTCAAAGGCGAGCGGGAGAGATCTGAACCGATAACGCTTGGTCGATCCGGGAGGTTAAAGGCTATCACATGGGCTGAGGTAAAAACCAAATGAGGATGATCAAGGGCATGAGATGGACCCTACAACCGCTCATGCCCTTGCTTCAACTCATGATAGGTTGCATATTCCCCGCAATAGGGGGTGAGATCGAGTTTCTCCCCGTTCCTCACTCTCTCATCGTTGACATAAAGTTCAAGGAGGACGATTCTCCCCTGAGTTTTCCCATTCAGATCTCACCGAACTTCGACCCGAAGTTTATAATCCTGGAACCCGATGATGCTCAGGAAGATCTGGTGAAGGTGGACGAAACGGGATACATGGGCGACGCCCGCGTGGCCCTGCTGACCGTTCAGCCGAGGTATAAGCATATCAGGGTGAAAATCGAAACGGGGATCTCCCGTTCAGGTTCAAATCCTCTCGCCTCATATGGAAGGCCCTTCGACGATTTCCTAGCCTCCCTCCTTCCCAATTTTACCCCCATCTCATCGCCCCAACCTCGTCCCGCTCCGACCGGTAAGGGCTGGATCCCTCCAAGCCCTGCCTGTAAGGTATACGTGCGGGAGGATGGTATCTATCACATCAACCTCTCAGATCTGAAATCGGCCGGGGTTCCGATCGAGGATATAGATCCCAGAACCTTCAGGATGTTCAACATGGGTAGGGTGGTGCCGCTGTTCGTCGCCGGGGAAAGCGACGGGCACTTCGATCCCGACGACTATATCGAGTTCTGGGGTGAATCATATCGAGATGATTACACCGATTTGAACGTTTACTGGCTGACATGGGGATCGAAACGAGGCGAGAGGATGGCGCTCAAGGATGGAGGAGGTAAAACGGGGAAGATCGTGGATAGGTGTGTGGTGACGGAACATTTTGAACGGAACGCACGGCGGATCGGCCTGGGATACATATCAGGGCTCAAGTCCTCTCTGTTCTGGACGGACATCAACCTGGGTGAGGCTAAAAGGGTGCGGCTCGATCTATATGGGGTGATCCCGAACGGCATGGCAAAGCTCAGGGTGCTCTTCTACGGCAGATCGCTCACCCATCATCACCTGAAACTTTACCTGAACGGCGTGCCCATCGGCGATCTGCGATGGAGCGGGCAGACCAAGATGGACTTTGAAACCGCTTTCCCGGCCGGTATCCTCAGAAACGGGGTGAACTTTCTGACGATGAGATGTCTCCTCGACGCTCAATCTGCCGACGTGGATCAGAGCGTGCTCGATTGGATCGATGTGGAATACACAAGAAGATTAACTGCTCATGACGATCTTCTCTCCTTCAAATCGCCCGATCTGAAGGAGGAGGTAACCTTCAGGCTGTCGGGGTTCTCAGGAAAAGGTGTTGAGGTTTACAGAGACGGATGGGTGAAATTCACAAATCTGAAACCCAGAAGGGATGGATCGGGATACACCTTGGAGTTCACCGATGTCCCCGGGGGATCTCAATATATCGCCCTGAGCTCCGATCGTAAGCTTAAGCCTGTAAGGATCGAGATGGACACCGCTTCTTCCTTAAGAAACGCCTCTAATTCGGCGGATTATCTGATAATCACGAGCGACAATCTAACCGATGCGGTTAAAAGACTCGCCCTTTACAGATCGCGCCGGCTCAAGGTCTATGTGGCTAAGGTGAGCGATATCTATGATGAATTCAACTACGGTATCCTCTCCCCAAAGGCCATCAGGGATTTCCTGAGATACGCCTACTTCCACTGGAAACGACCTGCCCCCTCATATGTGCTTCTGGTGGGTTCCGTCCCCGCGTATCGCTTCAACTCGTTCAAGTTCGGCTTCGCTTCCACAGATAACCTGTTGGTTTGTGTCAACGGCGACGATTCTCTCCCCGATATGTTCATCGGAAGGATACCAGCCAAAACGCCTCAAGAGGTGGAGAAGGTCACCGAGAAGATAATCAGACAGGAAAAAGAGATGAATCCGGGCGATTGGAGACGTAGATTGGTTTTCGTCGCCGCCCCTGGCTGGTTTGAGTCGAGCAGTGAGAGGTTGATCTCCGATTTCATCCCGTCTTGCTATGAGATTAAAAGGATCTACACGGATGAGAAATCGCCTTTTCATGGGACTTCATCAGATCTGATTGGGGCGATAAACGAAGGATGCGCCTTGGTGCACTTCAAAGGCCACGGCGGAGGCAGGATATGGAGCGACGAGAAGGTCTTGACCATGGAGCACGTCCCCAAACTTCATAACGCCACTGCACTCCCATTCGTGGTCAGTTTCACCTGCTTTACGGCTATGTCCGGAGGGCTGGGTGAAAAACTGCTGATGCATCCGAACGGTGGAGCCATAGGTGTTCTGGGGAGCACGGGACTTGGATGGGTTAAAGGGGATTACCTGCTAGAACAGGGGCTTTTCAGGGCAGTGTTTGAACATGGTTTCAGAAAACTAGGGCCGGTCGTCGTCGCGGCCAAGTTCCTGATGCCGAATTATATGCTGATCTATGATATCCTTAATCTCTATAATCTGCTCGGCGATCCCTTTTCGGACGTGCCGTTGCCCGAGGGACAAATCGAGCTACAGATCATACCAAACGGGGAATCGATCGAGGTGATAGGAAGAACCACTCCGCCGATAGATGGAGCCGGTGAACTCATGATTGCGGGGGAGAACGGACCGTTAAGGGATATCAGGGTCTCCTCCGAAAACGGGACGTTCCGATCCGATCTGAGAGGGCTTCCGGACGGCGTCGATCTTTCGATCACCGCCTACCTTAGAAACGAAAGCGAGGATGCCATCGGGGCGACTCACTTCAGAATGCCCGGTGAAGATGAGGTGGATCTATCCATCTCGCCTGATTCGGTGAGACTCGTCGAGGATCAGGGTGAGATGTTCCTGTCCATCAAGGTGGATAACCTCGGCGGCAGAAGCTCGGGGAAGTTCGAGGTGAGGGTTTACGTCGGAGATAAGGTGTTGACGACATTGATCCCAGCCGTCAAGGCCCATCGATCGGTAACGACTCTGGTCAAGCTGCCCCGGATATCCGGCGAGACCAAGATCGTGGTGGTGGTCGATCCACAGGACGAAATTAAGGAGGCGAATGAGGGAAACAACATGGTGGAGAAGAGGTTGACGCCTTTCTCTTCTAACGTCACCCCTAGCGCCGGGGGAAAGGTGCGGAGCCCCGATGGCAGGGTCACGTGTGAATTCCCGCCCGGATCGGTCATTGAGCCGACGACCGTTTCGATCTCCGTGAAGCTGACCGGCCTGCTTAATTCCCCTCAGCCCTCGATCCACCCCCTCACGGAAGCTTATGAGATCAGCTCCGATCCACCTCTGGCGAAAGCGAAGTTCAAGATATCCTTTAACGTCAAGGCAGAAGGTGAAATAGGGGTGTATCGATGGGAGGAGTCGCCCGGGATGTGGATCAGGGCCTTAGAGGGTGCTGAAGGGGAAGTGGAAAAGTTTGGGATCTATGCCCTCTGTCGATCGGAGGACAAGGTGCCGCCCAAGATATCTTTGAGTGTGATCGATCGTCAGCTCGAGATAGATGGAACCTACTGCTCCGAGAATCCCACCATCTCAGCTCTGATCATGGATGAAAACGGAATACAGAGGGCTGATATCTACCTGGATGGCAATCCGATACAGGATGAGAATTACGTTTTCAGCAGAATGGAGAAACGTCCGTGGGAGGCGACCTTGACCTGGGAGCCGGATCTGAGGGAGGGGAAACACAGGGTTAAGGTCATAGCTTATGATACCAGCCTGAACAGCTCGGAGGCAGCCATAGATCTCAACGTCGGCGGCGAGTTGAGGATCAAGGCGATCGCTAATCATCCCAATCCCTTCTCACATGAGACGTGGATCGCATATCTCCTAACAAGGGATGGCGATAGGGCCGAGATAAAAATATACACCACATCCGGAAGGCTGATAAGAAGGCTGAGATATCTTCCCGCGAAGGCCGGTTATAACGAGGTTAAATGGGATGGACGTGACGAAGAGGGCAACCCGGCCTCAAATGGGGTGTATTTCTATAGGGTGGTGGTCTTATCCGGAGGAAGGAGAACCTCTAAAACGGGGAAGATGATCGTATGGAGGGGACGTTGAACATTCTGAGGAGGCTGTCTTTAACCCTGATTCCGCTTCTGATCGCCCTGAACTGCAGGGCTGATTATGCCAGGGATTTCATGGATATAGCTCCCAGCGCAAGGGAGGCCGCCTTAGGCGGAGGAGGGGTTTCCAACTGTAAAGGCACTTTCGCTATTTTCTGGAACCCGGCCGTTTTAGAGCTCCAGACCAATGGGGTGGGCTTCGGTATGAGCCATAAGGCGATTCTAGGACTTGAAACCTATGACTTCATCTCGACCGCTTATACCCTCCCGCGATACGGCTCCATTGGGATCGGATGGATAAGATTAGGGGTGGGAGATATACCCCTCTACCCCGAGCTTCCCGGATCACACGACGAGAGGCTCGTTAACCCATATATGCGATCCGATTTCACCCCCATAGGATATCTCGATGACGTCGAAACAGCTTTCGTCCTCTCATACTCTCAAGCCCCTGTGAGGTATTTCAGGTATTATCGAGGGGAGAAGGTGATAGCCCTCGGCGCCAGCATGAAGATCTTCGCTCAGAGAATGGGTAAGATGCGGGGCAAAGGGGTCGGCTGGGACCTCGGTATGATGGTGATCCTCCCGGGAATGGAAGGATGGGACATAAGGATAGGCGGCATGATATCGGATCTGTTTACGAGCAGGATTCACTGGAATAACAGCACGAGCGACACCATCCCCGCCGATTTCAGGATAGGGATCTCAGGCGAAAGGCGCATCGGCAAATGGGGGACCTTAACCCTGCTGGGTGCCATCAAAACCCGATACTCGACCATCTTCAGCTTAGGATCGGAGATAGGAATAAAAGATGCGCTTTTCCTTCGGGCAGGCCTGGCTAACCTGGAGCCCTCGTTTGGGGTGGGGTTTAAGGTCAAAGGTTTAACGCTGGATTATGCCCTACAGATGAAAGGGTTATCTGCAAGCCACTTGGTGAGCATAAGGATGTAGATAAAATTAAAGCCCCCATGGTCGAGCCATGGGGGCAAAGAGCGTGATACCTGCCTCCCCAGGTTTGGGCGGTGAGGAGACAGGTTAGAAGCGGATCACTAATATTATAAGCAATTTGCATACCAAATGTCAAGTCTTTTTTTCATCTCGGCCCATCCCAAGAAAGCCCCTATTTTTCAGACCTTTTCCCGCCGTTCCCCTTAAAAGGGATTAACCACCTCGGCTTTATGTTTCACTTTGGTAAACCACCTGGTTCAATTAGAAACATCCTCCTTTTTTCAAACCCTGGGATATGGTTTCAGGATAAGTTTTTCGACCTCAAGCGGATCACATCCGTATCTCCTGGCGAACGATTCATGTATCCCCCTTTCCACTTCCGTCATCTCTGTAAGCGGCAGTTTTACAGGGGAACCTTTCCCGGCGGACTCGCGGATCGCTATCGAGAGTTCCTGATCCTTCCCGGCCTGTATCGCCCCGTATTCCGGCTCCTTATCCTCCACCACCGCCCTGTAGATGCTGTAAAGCTCCGACGCCACGGCGAGATGGCCCCATGAGAGGCTGTATCTCTTGAAAGGGTTCTCCCACTCCAGAGGAGGATCGGTATCGACCACGATCCTATCCGGAGCGGAGTCGGTTGTCAGGTACCTCATCTGATATCGCTTAACCTCGCCTCCCTCCGCCAGGAACAGATCGTCGTTCACAGCGAATCCTTTAGCTCCATCGACCCTATAGAACCTGGGCGCGTTGCGTCTCAGCACGCTGGAGTAGGTGTTCGAACCCTCGTGTATCCCTATGACGCCGTTTTCAAAGGTGATGATCCCCATGATCCAGGACTCAGAGGTGATCCTCCTACCGGCGTGATCCGTGACGAGCGGTATCTCCCAATAACCTGTCTTACCCATCGCCTCCACCGCTTCAGCCCCTGCCAGCACTCTGATTATGTTCATCGCATGGTATCCACCCGTTGTGTAGACGCAATATGTGCGGACGACATCTCCGATGACTCCCGAATCGGCTATGACCTTATGCATCCGCTGCTGGGGGAACCTCCAGACGTTCTCGGCCACCTCCAGTTTCACCCCGGCTTCCTGAGCAGCCTGGATCATCAGATCGGCACACGGCAGCGTGATCGCTATCGGCGTCTCGACCAGCATGTGGACCTTGGCTTCGGCCGCGGCTTTGGCTACGGCGTGATGTCCGTCCGCCGGGACGATTATGTCGACCACATCCGGCTTGGCCTTTTCGAAAAGATCGTAAACGGAGCTGAACCAGGCCGTCTTATACCTCTCGGCCACCTCCCTGGCCCTTTCAGCGTCTATGTCGCAGACGCCCACCAATTCGAAGATATCCTCCATGACCGCTATAACGGGAAGATGCGCATTCGCACGTCTTCCCACCCCTATCACGGCCATCCTTAGCTTCTCCATCCCTCACACCTCCTCTAGATAAACCAGATAGACCTGTGGATGCCCCGTCCTGTCCGACGTATAGATCACCTTCCGACCATCAGGGCTGAAGGAGGGATGCGGATGGGTCCATTGCGGCCCATATGTCCCCTCATCTACCTTCCCCCTGGCCGGGACGGTCTTTGTCCATTGTCTTCCTCGACAGGAGCTTTCCGGATAACAGAGCGGGCGATGCTCGCCCGTCTTCGGGTCGATGAGCCTCAACCCTATATCCGGATGGACGGTATCACAGACTATGAGCGATCCGTCGAGACGAGAGGAGGGGTGCCAGCAGTTGAAATCGCTTATGACCCTAACCTCCTCGGTCCTGACATCTATCCCCTTAAGCGCATAGGGCCAGTGAACGAACATCACCTCATAGCTCCGCCCCAGCCAGGATTCATGGGTGATCCATTCGTTCTCGTCATGTAGGTAAAGCGGCCTGTTCTCGGTCCCATCCAGCCTGACGAGCCACATCCTCTGGGTTATATCGCTTGAGTAGAGGATCAGGTTTCCCTCGGCGCGGCAGAACTGCACGTGTCCGACGGCACGTTCGGTCTCAAACACCACTCTTGCCCCTGACCCATCCGTCTCGACGACCGCTATTCCGTTTTTACCCTCAGACCTTACGACCGTGACGATCAGGGAGCCGTCTCCGCTCAGATTACAGTTCCCAACCCTACAGCCTGGGAACGAGGCAAGCACCTCCTCATCGAACGTCTCCAGATCGACCGCCCTGACCTCCTCCCTCGTCGAGAAGAAGAGGCGTCGGTTATCGTTTGCAGGGACGGCCGAATACGGGTTCAGATCGTCAAGCTGGGTGAGTTGGACGATCTGGCCCGTCTCCTCATCCGCCATGAACAGGTTGGGTTCCCCCGTGCGGTATGAGGTGAAAATGATTTTCCTCCCGTCGGGCGTGCAGGATGGATTCAGGAAGTAGAGGTTGTGGTTGATCGAGGGGTGATCGGTTAACTGCAGTATGGATGCTCCCGTCCTGGGATCCCTGAGGGATTTCCTTTCGGAGGGGAATCTATCGCCTTTGGCCATGTCGCACCCCCTCGGATTTCATCGGATTAAGGTCATTTTCCACACAGCTCTATAATCTCCCGCTGACACGCGGCAGAGATACAAGCCGCTTGCCAACTTCTGACCCTTATCATCTCTCCCGTCCCATACCACCGAATAGCTGCCCGGGGGATACTCCCCCTCCACAAGGGTTCGAACGAGTTGACCGGTCGGAGTGTAGATGGAGATTCGAACCTTACAGGTCCGGAGCACCTCATAGGTGATCGTCGTCTCTGAGCTGAAGGGGTTGGGATAGCTTCGGAATGGACGGAGATGCTTAGCTCTTTCAGAGTTCCTCTCAGGTTCGACGCCCAAGCCCTCAATCCCCGTCTGAGGTCCAGTTGTCAGCTCACATATCAGATCGTTTGCCACCTCGACGGCTTTCAAAGCGAGGCCCTTCGAATAGTCGGTCAGGAATTTCCTCGCCAGATCTTTATCCTTAGAATATAACCTGAGCGCCTCCTCCTCAATGGAGGGTTGATCGACGAACTCCTTAGCCTCGAAGCTGTCCCAGACCTCTCGAACTCTCTTTATGCGTGCCTTGCGATTTTCGTTCACGAGGCTCTGTAACCTCCTGAACGTCCACCAGGCCAGTTTTGGGTCATAATCGAACGTCCCCGAGGGTGGATTGAAGTGATGAGACAATCTCAACTGTTCCTTGATATCCGCGGGCCTGTAGTAGCTCTCAGGGGTTTCGATGATCCCCAGATACCAGGGGATGAGTACGCTGCAGCAGGGCTCGGCGGAGGCGCGCCAATAGATACATCCGATCTCCGGGGGAAGCCAGTTTCTAAGCTGAAACACCGCCGCCTCCTGCGTATAGGAGGTGCAGATCGACCCTCCGGGGCCGTGGTATCTCAGTATATCTATCACATCCTTCACGGTGAGCTTGTGATCGGGCTTGACGGAGAAGGGAAGCTGCTCCGAAGGCGGCAGATCGTGGACTCGCCTCGTCACAAGCGACTGGCCTACCCACTGACGCGGGTCCTTCCTATCCGGCGGGGGATTGTATGCAGCCCTGAAGCTGAACGGCTTTCCCCCTTTAGGGTTGAACCACCCTCTCGTAATCGCATACTCTATGATATCCGGGGAACCCATGAAGTTCTCCGTGTCTTTCAGGTTAACCTCTGTTATGATATGGACGTTGGGCAGGAAAGCTACCTCATCGTCCGGAACCCTTCTAGCCACCCAATGTCTCCCTCTGACCATGGAAAGCAGCCAAGCTTCATTCGGATCGGCTATAACGAGCGTGCGTCCTGAGGCGACATATCCGAACCTATCTATCAGCTTTCCGGCGATCCGTACCCCTTCCCTCGCTGTTCTCGCCCTCTGTACGATCAACCTCCTCAGCATATATCCTATTCCGCCGTCCACTATCTCCCCCCGAGCTACAAGCTCTCCGTAGGAGTCCTCACGGGTTCTGCAGCAATCGCTGGCGACGGCAACGCCCCATTCGTTGATATATGTGTCGCTGAATTCAAGCCCCGGGTTTTCAGACCATATAAACGAGAAGGTCTCATCAACTTCGGGCAGGCTCCCTCCTCTGAGGAGTTTCACCACATCTCCCGGTTTGTGCTTGATCCTCGGTATGACCCTGAGGTTTATGATTCTCCTTCCCCCGTTTTGCTCGTTGTGGCCGAATATAACGGAACCGTCCGCCGATGCCTCCTTCCCGACGACAACAGCATAACATCCAAAAGCCGGAGGAGCTATCACCGACACAGCCGATATGACCAACCATAGGAGGATGAGATATAACATCACTGCATTCCTCACCGCATCGTCTCCATTACATGCTCCTGCTTTAAGGCCCATCCTTCCCCTCTCCTAATCGATCGGATTTTCTATTTCACCAGTTCCCTTAAAAACCTAGCCGTTTTCCTCACACCCTCTTCGGGGCCGAAGAGCGGATCTTCGTGCTCGAAGGAGATCACGTAGTCGTAACCCACCTCCTTATAGGTGCTGATAAGCGCCTTCCAGTTTACCTGACCGAAGCCGGGTATTCTGAACCTCCACCATCCCTTACCCATCACCCCCTCAAGCCTGAGGATATGATCTAGAATCTCCGTGTCCTTCGCGTGTGAGTGGAAGATCCTACCTCCGAAACGGCGCACAGCTTCAAGATAGTCAACTCCTTGCCAGACGAAATGCGAGGGATCGAAGTTCAAACCGAGGTTCTCCTGAGGGAGTTCGTTGAACATGCGTTCGATCGTGGGGATATTGTGGACCATAAACGGAGGGAAGGTCTCGATCGCGATCTTGACTCCCACCTCCTCCGCTGCTTTAAGATGCTCGCCCATGATCCCTTTGAACAATTCCCAGTTCTGCGTCTCATCCAGATCGGATAGAGGAACGCCGCTGACCGCCGTTACCACGGGAACTTTCATCGCCCCCGCCGCCCGTATAACCCACCTGAAATGCTCGTTGAGGTTTTCCCTCTCCGAGCTATCGGGGTGAATATGGTTGACATGACAGGTTAAAGCTGAGATAGTCAGCCCTTTCTCGTGAACCTTACCGAGTATCTCCTCGGCCTTCCCCTCTGCCGTCTCTCTGGGCGAGATATGCCTGCTCCACGGCCATGCCGCTACCTCCACGGCATCATAGCCCGTCTCTTTAGCGAGGTCCAATACCTCTTCTAGGGGACGATCATTCAAAACAGCGGTTAGAAATCCCACCTTCATAATTCACTCACCTCCACCGGTTTCCCGGTTTCCATGGATTTATACGCCGCTATTACCAGAGCTAAATCCTCCCTTCCCACCTCGCCGGTTACAATAGGTTCTCTCCCCTCTTTAACACACCTGACGAAATGCTCTATCTCCAAGAACATCGCCCTATCCGGAGGATCTGTGGGAATTAAACTTTTCTCCCCGCCCATCTTTTCGATCCAGAGGCCGTTCTGTTCGTAAATGCTTCCATCGGTCCCACATGCGATGAACCAGGGCCCTTGAGGTGCTCCTGGGGTGCCCCATGTCACGTTGACCTCACTTATCACTCCGTTTCTGTGCTTCATCAGCACCAGCGCTCCGTCCTCCCCTTCCATCTCCTTCACCGTCTGGGGAGGTTTCAGGGCGTAGACCGTCTCCACGGGTCCGGCGAGGTTGAGGGGTATATCTAAGAAGTGGATTCCTCGGTCGATAAGCGTTCCACCGCCGGTCCTTTCCTTCGATCGTCTCCAGCCCGGTGGGATGTGGAACTGCCATGAGTTGGCTTGAACCATGTTAAGCTTTCCTATGGCACCTTTATCGATGAGCTTCCTGGCCTCTACAACAGGCGGGTGAAACCGCATGTTCTCCGCGATCATAAGTATCACCCCCGCGGATCGGACTGCAGATATCACTTGGTCAGCCTCCTGGAGCGTCCTGGCTATCGGTTTCTCCATCAGGATATGTTTGCCGGCATCGGCGCACATGC
This sequence comes from Candidatus Poribacteria bacterium, assembly GCA_021162805.1. Classification (NCBI taxonomy): domain Bacteria; phylum Candidatus Poribacteria; species Candidatus Poribacteria bacterium. The sequence goes on along the minus strand of JAGGXZ010000058.1, from coordinate 7,428 downwards.
GCGCAACCGGAAGGTGAAGATCATGGGGGAGGCATATATCGACGGCCTTCACATCAGGTGAGCTGAGGGCTTCATCGAGGGAGGCGAACGTGCCAGCAAATCCAAACTCCTCGCATAGCTCTCGAGCCTTGTCGGCGTCGATGTCAAAGGCGAAGACGTCCACCTCGTCTTTAAGCTCAGCATATGCTCTTGCATGCTCACGAGCGATCGTTCCACATCCGATCAAGCAGGTTTTCAACTTCATATCTGTTCCTCCTGATGAGGTTCATCATCAATGATACAACTCCTTATGGTAAAATGCAACGCTCATAGCATAGCTGCTTTAGCTTTCAGTTACGGTGGTCGGCGTGCAGCCGATGGTGGGCGTTTTCAAACTGGCTGACAGCAGGTCGTTTTTGGATTACCTCTAGGAAATAAATAGGATATTCTTGACAGATGTTGAATAGTATGATATATTTGTTTTCAGTTAAAGTCGGGATGGAGGCTTAACGATGAAAATAAGATCTATGTTCACAGCCATCTCAATCGTTATGTTCCTTGTTAATCCGCTTGTGTTTTCGGCGGGGGTAGATCCGGGGAAGCTCGGTGTCATATATAACTGTGCTTTCCCCTATACCGTGAAACTTGACGGCAAGTTTAACGACTGGCCCAAAGCTGTTCCCTGGCATAAAGTGCCCCATGATATGGGAACGCAGCCGGCTCAGGACGATAAGGACGCCTCATATGAGTTCGCCTGTCTCGCCGATGAACAGTTCCTCTACGTCGCTTTCAAGGTTTACGACGATAAGAAGGTGGTGGATGAAGATACGGGATGCAATGTGTGGAAGGATGATTCAGTGGAGATATATATAGACGGCGGCAATGAGAAAGCTGGGGCCTATGACGGGAACGACTCGCAGGTGACGATAGGAAGGGATAACGTGGGAGGAGATCCGGATAACCCCAAGCTGGGAGGATGTGTGGGGCAGCTTCAAGGGCCTAACACCAAGACGAAAGCTTTCGTAGTGGACACCGATTATGGATGGGCTGTGGAAGCTGCTCTACCGCTTGAGACATGGGGGATCAAACTGAGCGATGGCTTGGTTATCGGGTTTAACACCCACTTAAACGATGACGATGACAAGGGACCAAGGGATCACAAGCTGATATGGAGCGTTAAAGACGTGGCTGATAGAAGCTGGACCGATCCATCAGTTTTCGGTGAGTTGAAGTTTGTAAAAGTCAACCTGGCTGTTTCACCTGGGGGAAAGCTTACCACTGTCTGGGCTTCGGTAAAGGTCAGATAGAAGGAACTTCCCATGAAAAGCCTGGTGTTACCTTTGCTTCTTCTTTCCCTAACCCCGGCCTTCGGTGGGATCTTCATAGACGATTTCGAGGACGGCGATAACTACGGATGGAAGGTCATATCGGGTGAGTGGAAAGTTGAAGGGGGTGCCTACGTCCAGAGTCAGGATCTGCCGATGGAAGCCAGGAACCTCTCCGGCGCCTTCTACACCCTTTTACAAAGCCCATGGAATATAGCGAACGGCACCATAGAGCTTACGGTCAGATTTGAGGAAGGGGCGGAGGAGAGCGATCAGGCGTTGCTTCTTTTCAGAATGGTGGATGAGCTGAACGGTTACGCGCTAAAGCTGAACGCTGACGGATTGACCGTATATAAGCTCATAAATGGAAGCTTCAACACAATAAGGATGGAGCCATCGGAGGTGAAATTCCCGGAGGATCATATCAAGGTTAAGCTGGACGGGATGTGGATCTGGGTCCACCTGAACGGGGTATTACGTATGAGGGTGGGTGATGCTGACTTCGAGAGGAAAGGGTTCAAAGAGGGGAAAGTGGGATTGGGAGTCGTGGCATGTCAGCACCCGATTCACTTCGAAGAGATAAAGGTCGAAGGGGAAAACATACGCCAGTTTCGAATAAACCTGCCCGTGGAGCTCGATGGAGAACTTCCCCTCACATGGGCTGCGCTGAAAGAAAACAGGACGGAAGCTGAATAGAGCAGCGGAGATATGAGCATCCGGATTGCGTAAGTCCGCCTCTATTCCTCCTCGTCAGGTGAATAGTAGTCGCTGTATTTCGAATCGCTCTTGTTTCCCTTGAGTGTAGGTAGGGGCGAAAGATTTTTCGCCCGTACGGTAGCAATCAACGTCCTATCCCTTTCACGATCAGAGGCTAAGGTTAAGGTCGAGAGACGAGAGTCTGGAGTCCAGAGTCCTTTTTTGTCTCTCGACTCTTAACTCTCGACCATCTTAACCTCAGCCTAAACCTTAACCTGTTTTTGCATCTCATTACACTCAGCGATAATATGAGCGATGACGATAAATGACCCTTTTATAAAGGAGGAGCTCCGATGGAGGGAAATCCGACTGTTCTCTTTGTAGAACCTGGAAAGGTGGTTATAGAGGAACGCCCCGTCCCTAAGCCGGGAATGGGGGAGATGCTGGTCAAGACCAGCCGAACGCTTGTGAGCACAGGTACGGAATTAACCATCCTCAGCGGCCAATTCCCACCTCACTCCAGATGGGCCCAATACGGCAGGTTTCCCTTCACCCCGGGCTATGATAACATAGGCAGGGTGATAGCCGTAGGTGAGGGCGTCGAGGAGAAATGGGTGGGGGTAAAGGTGGCGAGCTATGCACCGCACGCCTCATATGTGATCGTCAGGCCCGAAAGCGTCCGTACTGTTCCTGAAGACGTCCCGGACGAGGAGGCGGCCTTTTTCACAATAGCTGAGATCGTCATGAACGGCGTCCGGCGCGGAGGGGTTCAATGGGGCGAGTCGGTGGCCGTATACGGCCTGGGACTGCTGGGACAGTTGACCGTTAGGTTCTCCCATCTGGCCGGCGCCAGACCGGTCATTGGAATCGACATCGCTGAGAGTCGGCTGAAGCTGCTGCCTCAAAAACCAAAGATCAGAGGGGTTAATCCCGAGGTGGAGAATCCTATCGATGTAGCCGATGAGATGACGAGGGGAAGGATGGTGGATGTGGTCTTCGAGGTGACGGGCAATCCGGAGGTTATACCCAAGGAGTTCGACCTTCTGAAAAGACAGGGGAGGCTTGTGATACTGAGCAGTCCCAGGGGATCTACGAGGGAGTTCGACTTCCACGACCTATGTAACGCCCCCAGCTATACCATCATCGGCGCCCATAACTCATCTCATCCCCGATATGAAACGCCATATAATCAATGGACACAGAAACGACATGCAGAACTCTTTTTCGACCTGATCTTGGATGGTGAGATCGACGTGAGACCGCTTATCTCGCATACCGTCTCCTTCTCGCGGGCGCCTGAGATATACGCCATGCTCCTGGAGGACAGGTCACAGGCGATGGGTGTGATATTTGAGTGGTGAAGTTAGAGCTTTAAGAGCTTTTTAGCGTTTTCGCACCTTATCGCCCTCGCTTTCTCCTCATCGATCGGGAGCTTATGAATGAGATCGACGATTGGAAGGGGTTGGCCCGCGTGTAGATAATCGGTGCCGAAGAGAAGCTTGTTCCAGTTTCGCTCCAGGAACTCCTTGGTGAATTCGGGATCTCTGGTGAGGGCGTTATATCCGGAACCTGCCGACAGATCGGCGTAGACGTTCGGGCACTCTTGAAGGATCAGATCGGCAGCTCCGCCCCGTTTGACGGGACCTTTAGGATATCCGACGCCCTCCTCCACCTCGGCGGATATCTCGCTCCACCATCCCGGCCCGTGCATGATGAAGATGGTGTCAGGGAGTTCCTCGGCCAACCTGCGCAATCTCGGTAGTCCCGGCTCATCCCAGTTTAATCTCGGCTTGATGAGATGATCCATGTGGATCAACACCGGCAGGCCGAGTTCGCCGCATATCCTATATATCTCGACGTTTCGGGGATCATCTATCGGCATGCCGACCTTATGCTCGCCGAATCCCACACATCCCATCTCCTTGTATCGCTCAATTCTCCTCTTGGGATTCGATCTCCTCGGATCGACGCAGCAGAACGGTATCAGCCTTTCAGGGAACATATCTCTCGCTCTGAGGGCGGCATCGACGGTGAAATAGGCGTCGCTCGCCTCAGGGCTATCTAAGGGCAGAAGCACGGACTTATCGATACCAATCCTGTTCATCGTATCGACCAATTGCTGGGCAGTCAGAGGTCTCCTTCTCGGATCGCCGTATATGACCTCTCCCAGATGGGTGTGAATATCTATCAGGTCTCCCATCATGACACCTCTGATTCATTGAAGTCTGAGCTTTCATTATATCTCTTGAGCGGACAATTGTCAATTATATCCACGTCTCGGGTGAGCGAACGTCTGCTGTTGGGCTTAGACTTGACAAAATCACCTGGTATCGTATAATTAAAGTGGCTTTAACTATAATGCGCGGGGGATCAGATCGCAGGGATTTTCGGGTTTGACATAGTATATCCTGGATGGTATAGTATCGTTTGAAGAGATCAAAGCAAGGGAGAGATGGGAGATGTATGTTCAAAGACAACAGGGATATACGCCGAGATATATAAGCACACCGCCGCCAACGATTCCAACCGTTCCGAGGTTGGTAGTTGAGATATTCGAACATGTTAACTTTCAGGGGAGACGGGGCTGGGTGGTGGCGCCCGTCAGATTCACGGGCGATATAGGCTTCCAGGATAACATCTCCTCCTGCATAGTCTACAAAGGCCCCAACTTCAGGCAAAGTCCTAACTATAAGGTCATCTTCCATGAACACATAAACTTTCAGGGACGTAGGCTGATACTCGGCCCCGGGTATTACCCGAACCTTCATGATGTGGCGTATAACTTCGGGGATAGGATCTCATCGATAAGCTTCGGGCCTGCCCTTGACACGGCGGGACCGGAGTTCGGCACGATCCCGCTCATAGTCGAGGTCTTTACCGCCCCGAATTTCCAGGGCAGACGAGCTTTGGTTCTGAGGGACATCAGGTTCACGCGGGATATCGGGATGCAGGATAACATCTCCTCAATCCGGATCTACAAAGGCCCGAATTTCCCACCTCAGGGTGCCAAGGTCATACTTTACGAGCATATAGATTTCGAGGGGGCGGAGCTGCCGATAGTAATGCGTCCGACCGATTTCCGTAAGGAGATACCGGATCTGTCCCTGTTGCCTCAGAGCTTCGGCAACCTGATATCCTCGATCAGGATCGAAGGTTGGACCTCCTCCTCTCAGTTCGATACGCTGGTCTTCCAGGATGAGTTCGACGGCGAGCAGATGAACCCCGTGTGGAGATGGGTCGATCCGAACGGCGGAGGATCGTGGTCGGCGAGACAGGGTTATCTAGTCATGAGGGCCGAGCCCGGTCAAGATCTGTGGTGGGGGCCGAACGGGCGCGGAGGGGATATGTCTGCGCCGAGGCTCATACAGCGCATCTCAGGTGATTTCGCCATCGAGACGAGGATACCGGTCACACCTCAGCTACGCGAGCACGGAGGGCTGTTAGTCTGGAAGGATGAGAACGCTTTTCTCCGGTTGGAGAAGACCTCCGGGCCTCACGCTTTCAGAGGAGACGTGAGGTTCGAGCGCCACATCAACAGGATCTACCAGCTCGTCGGCCGAGCTCCGGGACTGCGAAGGGCCAAGCAGGTTTACCTGAGGATAGAGCGTTCGGGCAATCAGTTCACTGGCTATGCTAGCGCCGACGGGGTGAACTGGATGATGTGTGGCACCACCAATGTGGGTATGGGCAACCCGATATGGGTCGGACTGCATGCCCTTGCCCCGGGTAATATCCCCCCGACGGTCACGCGGTTCGACTACTTCAGGATCTTCCGCAGAAAGACCGAGGCCGGCACGGGCATATACGGGGCCACAATGCAACAGCCGATGGTGGCTCAACCCACTCAAGCAGCCGCCATGTCGCCGTTGCAGAGGTCGCAGAGAGAGCTTCAGAGGTTCCAGAGCCTCAGACAGCTTATGTGAGAGGTGATACGGTATGCCGCTTTCACCGAGGCTGATAGTCGAGGCATATGAACATCCCTTCTTCAGGGGGAAGAAGGTCACGATAGTCGATTCTGTACCGCATCTCGCCGAGCTGGGAGCAGATAACATAATATCCTCGGTTAGGATCTACAGGGGACCGAGCTTCGCCACAGCGCCGAACTTCAAGGCGGTCTTTTACGAGCATCCCAACTATCAGGGCCGCTACATAGTGCTCCCGCCGGGCTTTTATCCCGATATACATACCACCCCATATAATTTCGGCAACCGTATCTCCTCCGTTTCCTTCTCCCCTTCCATGCCGCCGACAGCTCCCGATTACGGCCTGATACCGGTTATAGTTGAGGTTTACAGGGATTCGGAATACAGAGGTCCCAGGAACATCATCCTGCGAGACGTCGGCGATGCCAGAGATATCGGGCTCAATAACGCCATATCCTCCCTGAGGATACAGAGAGGACCGAACTTCCCCTTTAAAGGATGTAGAGTCCTGTTCTTCGAGAGGCAGTATTTTCAGGGCAGATATATGACGATCGAGCTCAACCCGCGCGAGTTTTATAAGGAGATCATGAACCTCCATATGATACCGGAGCGGTTCGGCGATGTGATCTCTTCGGTGAAGATATTGCCCGAAGGGCAGTTCAACGTTCTGGTCGTGGAAGGGGATACCCGCTCGCAGGAGCCCGGCATCCTGGCTTCCCTGAAGGAGGTCCAGGGAAGCAAGATCGATTACACCTTCGTGATGGTCAACCCAAATAGGGAGAACCATGGCGATCCTAATAGGGCGATCAGCCTTTCGACCATCAATCTGGACAATTTCGATATCATATGGCTCACATGGAATGCGTCCGGACACGATAGGGAATACTTCCTGGAGGACGCCGAGCAGATGATACAGGATTTCGTCGCCAGAGGTGGGATCGTATGGAGTTCGGCCATGGACGACAACATCGTTGAAGGGCAGGGGTGGAGAGGCGGATGGCTCCCGGTGCACCGTCATCCCATAACGGTCGTCAACTCGGAGGACGTAAACGTCAAGGTGACAGACGAGGGATTGAAGACGGGCATGTTCTCATGGCCGAATCAGGTGGATCTCAATGCCCTGTATACCGATGATCACTGGATAACGAGGGATTGGAGGTATGTGATTTTAGCCAGGAGGGATGATGAGAAGAAGGAGCCCGTCTCCTTCAGGCTTAAATGGGGCAACGGATATTACGTCGGATTCGCCCTCGATACCCGTGACGCCAAGAGGGCGGAGGCGGCGAAACCCTTCATAGAGAATGTGCTCTGTTACCTTATTAGCCTTGCCTGGCAGACCTCACCTAGACAGAGGATAAGGCTTGCCAGAAGGCAGAGCGGTATTTCAATCGGCTACGGCTATTCTTCTCAAAGCCTGTCCGGTGTGATATAGAAACGGGGAGGATACGATGCGGCTTATCATAGCCATATTGATGGTTCCGATCGTCATAATCTCGACGATCCTG
>JAGGXZ010000057.1 GCA_021162805.1 Candidatus Poribacteria bacterium | reverse complement strand
TTGATATTCTCTTCTATTTGAGATATCCTATCCATGGGGTCACCTCTTCTTTTGGATTTGCTCTTACTTTAACAGAGATGACCCCTTTTGTAAAGCCAATGGGGCGAAAAATCTTTCGCCCCTACCTCAAGGGAAATAAGAGCGAACACAATTGGTAGGCTTCGGCTCATAGAGCGGCCGGGAGCCTTGGTCTATCTGCCGCAATGGGATAGAAAGGAGGGGGTTCCTCAACCGGCAGATAGGTCAGTTTGACACAGTTTGAGGAATCAGGTTGAAGCATGAGAATTCTTAAACTTTTCATCTCACTCTTCCTGCTCCTGATCGGGGGGATGGTCGGAAGTTACGGCGCTGAGATCGAGAACCTCGTGTCGAATCCGGACTTCGAGGAAGGAACGAATGGGTGGAAGCTCAACGTCGGTGGAAACTCCGCCGGCCTGATAAAGGCCGAGAAAGGGGGAGTTACAGGCGATTTCTGCCTCTTCGCCCAGATAGACGCCGTAGGACCTGACGACTGGAACCCCGAGATTCACTCTCCGAGCTTTGAGGTGAAGGCCGGCAAGATCTACACCTGCGCTTTCTGGGCGAAGACGGAACAGGAGAAGACGAGGCCTCTCTACGTCAAATTCGAGCAGCTCGACACGTGGGAGGGCCCGAGCAAGACCTTCACGATAACCGATGAGTGGGCGGAATATTATTTCTCGCCCAACATGACCGTCCAGAGCCCGCCGTTTGTGGTCATTCACATCGACTTTCGAAAGCAGAAGGAGGATGTATGGCTCGATCATTTCCGCGTGTATCAGGGGGAGTATTTGGAGGAGAAGCTGCCGCAGCCGGGAGGAAAAGGGATGGCTGTCCGGCCAGGCGGCAAACTGGTCACCCTGTGGGCCGACATAAAATCTCACCGATAGATCCCCACAAAGGGATAGCTATCTGCTCGGCTATAGCTCTCAACTGTAAGGAACTAGGAGCTAGAAACGAGGATTTTCATCCCCTTTTATGGGCTCATATGGATGAAATTCTCGGGGGATTAAATCAGGAGAGATATATCGCTACGAGGCCGGCTATGATATCGAGTTTCATCACTTTCTGCACGATGGGAGCATTTAAGGGGGAGCGGAGCATCCCGACGATACAGCCGATCATGACCGCATCCACCCCTATCGCCACGGTTAACATGTATCTCCACGAGTAAATTCCGAGGAGAAATGGTATCGGGGATACCGCCACCACAATTCCCATCACGATCGCCGATATGAGCGCCGCGGTTCTGGCTCCCCAGACTACAGGAGCGGTTTTGGCGCCGGCGGATCTATCCCCTTCCACATCCTCGATATCCTTGACCACTTCCCTGGCCAGCGTGAACAGGAAGGCGAAGATGGAGGGGATGAGAGCTCCGAGGGGCTTCTCCACGGCGACGCCGCCCGATATAAACGTCAATCCGGTCAATATCGCCACGACGACGTTGCCCAGCAGGGGGGTGCGCTTAAGCTTGATCGCATAGAGGAAGAGCAGGAGCACAACGCCGATGGATATGAAGGTCGCCGTCAGGTTAACCAAAAGGGAAAGCAGAACGCCGAGCGCGGAACATAGAACGGAGAAGATCGTCGCTTCGCCCTTGGATATCCTGCCGGAGGGTATAGGACGGCCGGGCTTATTGATCCGGTCTATCTCCACATCACAACGGTCGTTGATCGCATTTCCGGCCGATAGGATCAAAAAGGCAGCCGCGGCCACATATGAGATCGGAAGGATCGGTCCGCCGCCTGAAAGGAGGGCGCCCAGGAAGACGGATGCGGAAGCTATCACGCCGTTGGCCGGCCTGGATATGTCGATATAGGCTTTAACCTTCATGGCACAACCCATATCGGGTTGGTCAGGCATCTGCCCTTTTCGGAGATAACCTCGAGCCTCAGATATGACCTGTCAGGGATCTTCGTCCTACATGAGAAGTGCTCCTCGAAGGATGAGGTTCTCAGCCTGCTGAGGGTCACCTCCATTTTCCTCCCCAGATCGCCGGCTATCAGTCTAGCCCTTTTGAGCCTTCCGAACTCCGGCGTTGAGAGGCAGATCGCTTCGATCTTCACCCTTCCGGCTCTGACGCTTCCTCCAACCGCAGTCCTCCTCCCGGTCTCGTCCTCGGCGAATATCGTTCCGAACGGTCCGTCGGTGACGATACATCTTCCCTCCTTCAAAGCGCTATGGACGTTTTCCTCCCTGATCTTCTCCCGCGTGAGGAGACAGGTCCGCGGTCTGCCGAAGGAGCTTCCCCGTTTCTCGGCGACCCAGAAGAACGGATAGGTGACCCGCCTGAACCTGTTGAAATCTCCATGTGCATCGCTACCTGCGATCACGTAGAGCCTGTATCCCGAAAGCAAAAGCTTGATCCAATGCCTGTAGCTTATCTCCAGACCTATCTTAGAACATCCGTTCCACAGTTGCATTCCATAGCATCCCTCCTGGGTTAGATCCTCATCCCTCCAATGACCTCTATTGAGGACGAGACGGCTGAGGAAGGTGCTTCCCTCATGGGGATGAGCGGCATATGCGTATCCCCCGCTTTCCCTCAACAGCGATAGCACCTTCTCAAGTGGCAGATCGGGATGGTTGCGGAAGTTTATCCCGCGCTTGCCGCCGTCCCCTCTGCCGGGGATAAAGGAGCGTGATCGAAAGGCGAGCAGATGTATGTTTTGATCGAGCGAGTTGCCGCATGAGATCTCCTCGCCTAAGAGGACGGCGAAATCGTCGTCCAGGCCGTTTATCTCCTCCACCTCCTCGATCAATCTTCTCCATCTGCCAAGGCTTTCGTCCAGCCCGAACATCTCACCGGGAGGTATATCCAGATCGTATGAATGGTCGGTCACGGCGAACCAGTTCAATCCCACCGCCTTGGCCATCACCTTGGCCACCCAGATGGGCGCCCCGAACTCCACCTGATCATCGGTCTTATCCGAATGATAATGTACGTCGCCGTAATACCAACCCTCAGGTTTCGGCAGGTCATATTCCGAGACGTAGATGTCGAATCCGTCATGGGATATCCCCGGAAGGTTGTCGTTTTTCACCCTTCTTATGAAGCCGTTCTGACGATAGATGAAATGCACGTCCAGCTTCACCTTTCCACCGGCCCATTTCGGGAGTTCCACCATTTCGACGTTGAACGTCAGCCTATCCGATATCTTCCTCCTCCCGTTGAGGAGATCGATCCTTGATCTCCTCCCACTCGAGCTAACCACGGCGTAGATCCGAAGCATCTCGATAGGGAACAGATCTGCATCCTTAACGACCCATAAAATCGGGACCTTTTCTCCTTTTTTCACCCTCCACGGGGCATCGGCCAGAACCTCGGGTCTTCTCCTGTGTATGAAGCTCAATCCCTTTTTGAAGGAGTAATGTATCTCCGCGTATGTGAGGAGGAACCTCCTGATCAGGATATAGAAAAGGGGCACAAGGCATGTCCAGAAGAAGAAATCCCTCATCATTTCTGATAGGCCTCCCCTTTCCAGCGTATCTCCCTGATCACCATGGCATATATCATGACCAGAATGGGATATATGAGGACGATAACCTCGTAAATCGGCATCAGAAGGAGCAATTTTTGCTTTCCAAGCCTTAAGGCACCTGGGATCGTTAGTATCAGGTCCGCCAGAAACTTAGCGCAAAAAGCCGCTGAGGATATCCAGAACAACGGCTTCCACAGCATCGAGAGGATAAAGCCCACCACGAGGGAGAGATGAAGGATCAGGATCGGCACGAGGGGCATGACCGTCCAGGCCCTGGTTTCAAATCCGCCTATCAGCCATCGGGCCCTCTGACTCAGGAAGTCACGTGCCCCACTGACGGGCGATGTGTAGACGATCGCCTCGGGGTTGTATGCCACCTCAACCTTCCAGTTCGTCCGACGTCTTACCGCCTGTATCAGCTCGGCGTCCTCGGTGACGGTTTTCCCCAACCCCTTAAAACTGCCGATCTCCCTGATCAGGTCGGAACGATAGGCTATGTTATTTCCGATACAGCTTACCGGGACGCCCAAACCGACAGCCCCCGCCGCTGCGTTCAGGAGGAAAAGCATGTCCAGGGAGTAGATCATACCACCGATTGAGACTTCGGTCGATCGGATGAGCGTAAACCCCATCACCATCCCCACCCCATTTCCGAAATATCTCACCATACTTCGGGCCCAACCGGGAGACACCACACAGTCAGCGTCGGTATTCAGGATTATCTCGCCCTCGCAGAACTTCAGACCTTCATCAAGGGCGTTTTGCTTGCCGGTCAGCTCCGGGGGTTTATAGGAGATCTTCACCAGCTTCAATCTCTTATCCTTTGAGGCAATGTCCGAGACGATCCGAGCCGTTCCATCGATGGATCTATCGTCTACGATGATGACCTCCATCAGATCTCCAGGATAATCCTGAGACAACACCGCCTTCAGGCAGTCCTCGATCTTACCCTCCTCGTTTCTGGCCGGGATGAGGATAGAGACCGAGGGGGTTCCCTCGCTGGATGTCCGACCGGCGAGCAGGACGCCCACGAATAGGAAGAAGGTCACCATCAGATAAAACCCTGTATATATTAAGATCAGAGCACCCAGAAATAACATGGCGAATCACGGATACCTGATTCCGAATCTCCCGCGATAATACCATCTGACGAGGAGCAAGATAGCGAGAAGCCAAACGATATACATCGGGACGAAGATGCCGACGATCATCGAAAGCGACGTTATGCCGAATTTCGTGGCCGAGGAGATGCTCGATGGCCCCGGGTTTAGGGCCATCCTGATGAAAAAAGGCCCGGATATGATGGAGGCCGAGGCGGAGATTAAATCCCTCAGCCACAGCGCCGAGATCAGGGCGGCAAGGAGGAGGGAGAGGCTCAGCCAGCATGATCTCCTCAAACCCAGCACCACCCCCGTTGTCCTATCGCCCACCGCCTGATCGCCCTTGATATCCAGCAGGGTGGTGTTCACGAACGTGCTTCCGACGCAGAGGAAATAGGGCAGGCTTTTGAGCCACATCCCGCCGGAGTATCCCGAAGCTGAAACCCATCCCATGCCGAAGGCGATACATCCGTAGCCGAAGGCGTTCGAGATGAGGTCCAGAAACGGTCTCCCTTTGAACCTGAAGGGTCTCACCGAGTAGAGAACACCCATCAGAAGGGAGAAACCCCAAAGGCAGATATAGATGGACTTCAATCCGTATCGCGCCGTCGCCATCACTCCGCTGATCAGGATCAGAAGCGACATCTCGGCCATCAGGATCGAACGGCTGACATGTCCCTCAGCCACCAGATAGAGCTTCTCGTTGACCGTATCGCTCTCCACGTCGGTTATCTGATTGAGCACATAGACGAAACCCATGAGCATGGTGTAGAGGATGAGCGTGTGGAGGAGCGATCCCGACGGCATCAGGATGAAACCGGGGATGATCTCGGTGGAACTTCCCCTCAGATATCCGGCCAGAACCATCGTCCAGACGGGGATCATAAGGGTGGGCCTGAGAACCATCAGATAATCAAGCATGGACCAACCTACCGGCATGTGAGCACCTGTTAACCATCAGATTGAGCTTGAGGAGAAGCCGCCTCAGCCTTTGAGAGCCGAGTCCGAGCTTGATCCTGAAGCTCTCCAGCGTGTCGAACGAATACACCGATATCCTCGGCAAAGAGAAAGCCGTTTCGGCTGAAGCGGGAAGAAAGGGGTTCATGGTAAACGCCGCGCTGTATCCCGCCTTCCGAACCGATTTAACCACATCCTCATTCCAATCTCCATACGGATATGAGAACAGATCAACCTTTGCCCCGATCTCCCTTTCAAGCTTGATCTTAGACCATTCGAGCTCGAAACGGCGCAGGATGCCGCGGCATGATGTGAGGAATCTGTGTGTCGCCCCGTGAGAGCCGAACGTGAATCCATCGGATCTCATCTCCAAGATCTGATCGATCGATAGATGCTTAAACCTGCCGCACAACCTGACGTCCCACCGGTTCCAGCTTCCTATGAACTCGGATATCAGGAAGACCGTAGCGCTGAATCCGTTCTCCATCAGGATCGGGCGGGCGAATCGATAGACACCTTCATATCCGTCGTCGAAGGTTATGAGGACCGATCTTTCGGGAAGCGGATGTTGGTGGAGGAGATGATCGAGCAGTTGATACGGCGAGATCGAGATAAACCCCTCTGAGCGCAACAGCTCGATCTGTCCTCGGAAGGATTCGGGAGATACCCGTGTCAGGCCGATCTCCCTCCTAGATTCAACCTTATGGTAGACGAGGATCACGGACTCACTCGACATGGACCCTCTCGAGCAACAGAGCCAGTTTCTTCTCCAGATCTGCGACTTTACCCTCTAGCTCTTTGATCTGATTCACGGTTTCCGGCAGTTTCCTTATAGCCGCCTGAACCCTCAGCTCCCTGATGTGAGGCTCCGCGGGAAAGCCGGAGACGAACTGATTGGGCGGGATGTCCTTCGTCACCCCGGCCCTCGCCGCCACGGTGACGTTATCGCCTATCCTGACGTGGCCGACTGAGCCGGACTGGCCGGCGAATATGACCCAGTTGCCAACCTGTGTGCTGCCGGCGATTCCCACCTGAGCGGTGATGAGACAGTTCTCACCTACCACGACGTTATGGGCGATCTGGACGAGGTTATCGATCTTCGTGCCTTTCTTTATGATCGTGGCGCCGTTGGTGGTGGTAGCCCGATCTATGGTGGTATTAGCGCCTATCTCCACATCGTCCTCTATGATGACCGTACCTATCTGGGGGATCTTGTGGTGCCTATCGCTTACCTTGGCGAATCCGAAACCATCCGTGCCTATCCTGGCGCCGCTGTGAATTATCACGCCGTTTCCGATCCTACATCTCTCGCGTATGGTCACGTTCGGATAGATCACCGTTTTCGATCCTATCTCAACTCCGTCGCCTATGTAGACGAAGGGATATATCACCGTTCCGGAGCCCACTTTGACGTTATCTCCCAGGTAGACATGGGATTGGATGACGACGTTCTCGCCCAGTGAGACGTTTTCACCGATTATGGCCGTCGGGTCAACTCCCGGTTTAAAGCTTTTCGGCTTGGGGGTGAAGAGCTCGAGAACCCTGGCAAACCCGTAGAACGGGTTATCGACCCTGATGAACGGCTTACCGTAGCAGTTTCTGACATCCCTGCCCACGATTACGGCGGATGCTCGGGTTTTGGAGAGCTCAGATCTATATCTGGGATTGGCCAGGAATGTTATATCTCCGGGATTTGCCTCTTTGATTCCCGATACGCCACTTATCTCCACCTCGCCGTCGCCCACCAGTTCGCCTCCTAACATCTCGTTTATCTCTCTAAGCTTCACGGTCATACGCCCTCACAGGGAACTCACTTCCCCTGCTCCTTGGATTTGGATTTTTCAGCTCCCCCCTTCGATTTAGCGGCTTCAGGATGTTCCTTGAGGTATTTCTGGTTTAGGATCTGTATCACCTTCTCAGTTATATCGAACTGAGGGTTGACGTAAAGCGTTGCGATCTTATCCACAATCAGGTCGAACCCCTCTTCTTTGCCTATCTGTTGGACGACCTGATCTATCTCCTTGATTATCGGCTCGGTCAGTTCCTGCCGTTTTTTATCCAGTTGCTGCTGTCCCGCTTGGATGAACTGTCTTATCTCCTCCTTCTTTCGCTCTATCTGCTGAAGCATCTCCTGTTCCTTCTTCTTATCGTCGATGAAGATTCGCTGTTTGTCGTATTTCTCCTGGAGCGTTCTCAGGTCTTCGCTCATCTTCTTTCCCTGTTCCTCCAGCTTGCTTATCTCCTCGTTCAGCTTAACCTGGGCCTCCTGGGTTTTGAGGTATTTGTCGAACACCTCCTGGGTATTGACGACGGCTATCCTTATCATCCTCTGTTGCATCGTCTGGCTTGAAGCCGCCACAGCTATCGCCACGGCGACTATGATTATGGTTGAAACCAAAAACCGTTTTTTGGACATAACTTGAAGCCTCCTTTAATTTTATTCGTTCTTATCTCCCTCGTGCGGCATCTATCTATAGCCAATTGTCCGACGTCCACAGCTCAACCGTCATTTGTAAAGTCATTTGGCTTCGCCGTCATTTATTGAATGACGATAAATGGCGACAAATGACAATAAATGACCTATAAGCGGTGGACGGTAACTTTAAAAATCTCCGCTGCACCTTTCCCACCTCCTGTCGGGATAACCGCGCTTAAAACCCCGGCCCTATGGTGAAGTGGAACTTACCCTTCGGGGCAAGTTTGCCGTGACCGAGGTTCCGATCGAGGGCGTAGCCGTATTCCAGTCTCGCCAGCATGCCGAACATCTCAAATCTCACTCCTACGCCGATGCTTCTCCTCGGTTTGAAGTCGTCCAGTAAAGCTTTGAGCGTGCCGGTGTTTTCGTTCCACGTCTGTCCCATATCGAAGAAAACCAAGCCCCTGATGGCCTCAACTATCGGGAAACGCCATTCCAGGTTCAGATAGTACATCTTATTGCCGCCCCACGCGCTCGATATATACTCGTTTCCGGGCGGGACGATCGTGAAATCATCGTATCCCCTAACGGTATCGGCCCCGCCGAGGAAATACCTCTCGTATATCAACCCCAACTGTCTCTGTTTATCCTCAAGTGTTTTGAGCGAACCGGCCCTCAGATATCCGACCTTAAGGTGAGCGGCAAACACGAACTTCCAGAACGGGTTGACGAACCATGAGCCCTCATATGTATATCTCTGAAACCTGTTTATCCTCTCCCCGCTTCCCAGCAAACCGCCGGAGAACTCCACCGATAGATCGTTGTAAGAGCCTCCGCTGGGATCGAACATGCTTGAGAGGTAATCGCGCGTGTCTCTGGTCAGATAAAAGGTCATGCTTCTGGTCTCGCGCCTCTCCACCCCCTGATACACGTCCTTCAGCTCATAGGGCACCTCGGTCGATACCATCTCATCCTTTAACCTGATGGCCACGTTCAGGTTGCGGGTGAGTGATCGGCCCAGAGTTATCGTTCCGCCGTATCGTTTGTCCGTGTAGGACCTATCGCGTCTGTTAGAGTAGTAATAGTAGAGGTATCGCTGTCTCTGGGTGCTGTAGAGGGATATATTCAGCGAGGTAGGAGTGTTTAATATCCAAGGCGTATCGAAGGTGAATCGAGCTATCTTCCGGTTACGTATTCCCACCTCGCCCTTGAAATACAGCCTGTATGCCCTGCCGAGGAGGTTGTTATGGCCGATCTCGGCGAAACCGAAAAGCCCGTCCTGGCTGCTATAGCCGCCGCCGATGCCGAAGGAACCCATCTGAGGCGATTCGACTATCTGGACGATCAGATCCTTCCTGTTGCCCTTCCCGCTTCCTCCGGGGATGAAATCCACCCCCTTGATAAAGGGACCGAGCGAGATGATTCTCTGGCGAGCTTTACGGATATTTTTGACGTTGAACGGTTTGCCGGGTTTGATATCGAGCCTGTCGAGCTCCCTTCGGATCACCTCATCCTTCGTCTTCTCCAGCCCCGTTATCACCACTTTGTTTATCAGAACCTGTCCGCCCTCGTTGATCTTCAGCGTGATGTCCACCAGCCCTTTATCCTCTCGGAACCTGATATCGGGCGTGATCTCAGCGGTTATGTATCCCTCGTCGATATACGCCTGTTGAAGTTTAGCTATATCCTCCTGGAACTTCGACTGGCTGAAGATATCGCCCACGTCCAGATTGAGATGTGATCTTATCTTATCATCCGAGAAGATCCTCTTGCCTTGTGAAACCACATCCAGATCATATCTTCCGATCCTGAACTGTTTGCCCTCATCTATGGTGATCTCCACCGTGACCTTTCGGTTGTCGGGTGAGAACTTCCTCTCCACCTTCTTGACGGTGGCGAAGATGAACCCCTTGTCCCTGTAGAGCTGTTCGATCTTTTTAACATCTTCTTCCAGGACGGAATCCCTTAGATATTTCCCAGCTCTGGTTCGCATGACCTTTCTTATAGCCCTATCGGACAACCCCTTGCTTCCCAGGAGCTTCACGTTTTCCACCTTCACCTTTTCGCCCTCGGAGATGGCGAAGATCAGATCGACGGTGCCATCCTGATTTTTCTTCGTTCTCGTATCGACCTTCGCGTTGTAAAAGCCTTTATCCCTGTAGAGCTGGAGTATCCTCTGTTTGTTATCCCATACGGTTTTCTCGTGGAAGAACTCCCCGGGCGAGATGCTGATCTTATCCCTGATCTCCTTCTCCTTTATCGCTTTGTTCCCCTCGATCTTGATGCTCTTAATTTTGGGGTTTTCGATCACCTTATATTCGACGCTTAACCCGCCATCCACCGGCTGAACGTCCACCATTATGTTAGAGAAGGCTCCGGTGGAGTTATAGAGCTCCTTGATGTCCTTTGAGAGCTTGTCGAGCGATATCTCCTCGCCCTCTCTGGTTTCGATGAGGCTTCGAATAAGCTCTTTGGATATGTTCTTATTGCCGGTTATCTTAATCTGTTTGACGATCAGGCTGGTATCCTCAGCCCATAAGAGGGGGACAGCTAAAAAGACGATCGCTAGGATTAAGGGGAAAAACCTCCTCATGCGGTGAACCCTCCCGAAAGCGAAATTTTTCCGTTCAAAGCTAAAGATGAAAAACGCAACAGTGAGGTTATCTGTTGACCTGAGTTTAAAGCCCTTCATCCAGCATCTCCTCATGTTCCCTCAGCCAGCGCAGATACGCTCTCTTCATTTTCTCCAGATCTCCAAGCCGATAGGCACAGATCTCATAAAGCTCCTCAGACGTGACCTCGTGATAGAAGTGAACCAGTCTATTTCGATATCCGGCCAATATCCTGAGGAGCTTAACCTCCTCTCCTAAGAGCACTCCATTTTCACCCAGCTTGGTTGCTATCTCCTTATATTCGCTCACGCCCTGCCCGAATCCTTTAGCGAGGATATGACGGCCGAGATCCAAAAGCGCCTCGAGAGCTCGCCGCAGGCGGGATTCAGCCGCCCAGATATTTCTCCTATCTGAGAGGAAATCCTCCTTACTCTTCAGAGGAAGCGATCGGATACCACCGATCATCTCCTCAATCCAGGAGAATCTATCGGTCACTACCTTGCTGGATACCCTTCCAGGACTCAAGTTTTCACCCCTAATATCAGCTCTATCCTTTCCCTCTCCAACGGGGCGAGATCTCCGGCCCTCCTCAGGACATAGAGATCATATTCGTCCGCTATATCCTCGTCCTCGACATACAGCCTCTCGCCACGGATGATGTCTGCGGCCAGAAAAGGCTTGGCCTCAGGCAGGACGATAAGATCAACCCTTTCCACACCGAAGAAGTCCTCCAGGGCTATGGCCAGTTGAACCTTATCGTACACGGTGAGACGTACCCCCGGCGACGGCTTAATTCCTATATCTAAGTCGGATGGCCCCGGATCTAACCTCTCCATTCTTCCCTCCATCCACATCCTCACCTCTTTTGCCCTGCTTCCAAAAGCATAGAGTATCGCCACGCGAAAATCCCTGCAGATCTTCCGGAGCCGTTCGGATCTATCTCGATAGAGCGAGGACGATCTCCGACTCGGTCTCGACATCCTCTATCATCACCTTGCCTTCCTCATATCTGATCCTGACCGGAACATCCCCAGTTATCCTGCCCTCAACGATCCTCTGGGCGATGAGGTTCTCGATACTCCTCTGGATCTCATGCCTCAGCCCCCTCGCCCCCAGCTCAGGTTTATATCCTCGTTTGACGATCATCTCGATGATCGACTCATCGAAGGACAGCTCATACCCGCTTTCCCTCGCCTTCTCGGCCAGCTCCTCAAGCATCAGAGAGGCTATCCTTCTCAGATCCGATTCATCCAGCGGTCTGAAGATAACCGTCTCATCTATCCTATTGAGGAACTCGGGATTGAACCGTTCCTTGAGCCGCGAGATGATCCTCTCCCGCATCATCTCCCCCGACTCTCGCAGCTCTCTCATTGAAAAGCCGAGCGATCGGTTGTAGGCGATATCTCGGGTGCCGACGTTGGAGGTCATTATCAGTATGGTGTTTCGGAAGTCCACGGTATGGCCCAGATTATCGGAGAGCCTACCGTCTTCGAGGATCTGGAGCAGGATGTTATAGACATCGGGATGGGCTTTTTCAATCTCATCAAACAGCACAACCGAATATGGTCTGCGTCTGACCTTTTCCGTCAGCTCTCCCCCCTCGTTGTATCCCACGTATCCCGGTGGGGCGCCGATCAACCTGGAGACGGCGAACCGTTCCATGAACTCGGACATGTCCAGCCTTATAAGGGCATCCTCTCTGCCGAAAAGGAACTCGGCTATGACCTTTGCGGTGTAGCTTTTGCCGACCCCCGTAGGTCCGACGAAGAGGAAGGAACCTATGGGCCTTGAGGGGTTCTTCAACCCCGCTCTGGAGCGTCTTATAGCGTGAGCGACGAGGGATATCGCTTCATCCTGTCCGATGATTTTCCTCCTCAGCTCCTCCTCGATTCTGGCAAGCTTTCTAACCTCCGGCTCGCTCAGGTTTTCAACCGGTATGCCGGTCCACCTGGAGACCACCTCGGCGATCTCATCCTCTGTGACGGGGATCTTATGTCCGGCTATCTGCCTCCTGATCTCCTGCTCTCTGGCTTTCAACTGCGAGCAGAGGGCGAAATCCTCTTCCACCTTGGCCTGTTCCTTACGCCTGATAATCTGCCTGAGATCTGATTCCAGCTTTCTGATCGGCTCATGGGACCTATGCGCCTTTATCCTCGCCAACGCCCCCGCCTCGTCTATGACGTCTATGGCCTTATCGGGAAGGAATCTATCCTGGATGTATCTGTCGGATAGTCTCACGGCGGCGGCTATCGCCTGAGGCGTATAAATGACGTTGTGGTGGGCTTCATATCTGGATTTGATCCCCATCAGTATCTCGATCGTCTCCTGAGGAGTTGGCGGATCGATCATAACCGGCTGAAGCCTTCTCTCCAGCGCTCTATCCCGCTCGATGTATTTTCGATACTCATCCAGCGTCGTGGCGCCGATGCACTGGATCTCACCCCGTGCGAGGGCGGGTTTGAGTATGTTCGATGCATCCAGCGCTCCCTCGCCAGCTCCCGCCCCGATGACGGTGTGGACCTCATCTATGAAGAGGATCACATTTCCGCTTTTGACTGCCTCGTCTAGAACCCCTTTCATTCTCTCCTCGAACTGTCCTCTGAACTTCGTCCCGGCGACTATAGCTCCCAGGTCAAGCGCCAGCAGCCTTTTGGCCATCAACCCCGGCGGAACATCACCGGAGACGATCCTCTGGGCTACTCCCTCGACGATGGCGGTCTTGCCGACGCCGGGCTCGCCGATGAGCACCGGATTGTTCTTGGTGCGTCTCATGAGTATCTGGATGATCCTACCGAGCTCCTCCTCTCTGCCGATGAGGGGATCGAGAATCCCCTCACGGGCCATCTCGGTTATATCCCTGCAGAACTGGTCCAGCATCGGCGTGGCGTTTTGCTCCAGTAGCCCCGCGCGCTCTGATACAACCTCCCTGAGCTCCTCAAGTTCCGCGCCGTGCCTCTCCAACACAATGGCCGCCAGCCCCTCGCTCTCGCGCAGTAATCCCAAAAGCAAATGATCGGTCCCGACGAAGGGCGTTCCCATCGCCTCCGCCTCTTCAACCGAGTATTTGATCACCCTGTTTATCCTGGGCGAACGCTCCGGGGTGACGGGATAGAACCGGTTGATTGCCCTCTCCACGAGTATCTGCTCGATTTCCTCGCGGATGCCGTTCGGGTCTACACCTACCACCTTGAGCACCTGAACCGCCTCGCTGTTCCCCTCCTGCAGGATCGCCAGAAGGAGATGCTCGGTATCCACCGTCGGCTGATTGAATCGGGCCGCCTCCTCTAGGGCCGTCTGGAAAACCCTCTGTGCCCGTTTCGTATATTTGGGAACCATCATTCTATTTCCGCCATAGGAAGCTTAGAACGTGGACTGGGATAAACCTTCAGATCCCTCGGCTCGATGATGAGATCTAAGGCCTCCATAACTATCGCCCCAAGCAGAGCATAGCTTTTATCGGGCTCGACTATGGCCTCAAAAACTCCTTTTCTCCCGCAGACCTCAACTTCAACCCCCCAAACGACATCCCTCTCTGCCGTCTCCTCATTGGCATATTTAACGACCTGTCTCCTTATCTTAGGGAATCCGTGTCTTTCAACCACTTCTCCCGGCAGAACGAGGATGGTAGCTCCCGTATCCACCTTTGCCGTCAGCTCCTCAGGTTCGGTCTCCTTTATCGGGTTTCTTATCTTTATCCTTGTATATGTTATCCCCATTCCGTCACCTCACTACGTATCGTAGATCGGTGTCCCGTGCGTCTGAGCGTATCGTCTGAAGGCATCTATAAGCTTGAGCGTCACCGGTCCGGGCTTGCCGTCGCCGATGGGGCGTTTGTCCACCTCCACGACCGGTATGACCTCCGCGGCCGTCCCCGTTAGGAAGCATTCGTCTGAGGTGTAAAGCTCATATCTGGTGAAGAGCTCCTCCCTGACCTCTATTCCCATCTCGCGTGCCAGATCCATGACACAGTTTCGTGTCACCCCTTCCAGTGCTCCTATGTAGACCGGCGGGGTTTTGAGCACGCCCCTTTTGACTATGAAGACGTTATCGCCCGTGCATTCTACGACGTATCCCTCCGAGTTGAGCATTATGGCCTCGGGGGCATTGGCGAGTTTCCCTTCGATCTTAGCTAAGATGTTGTTGAGGTAGTTGAGCGATTTTATCCTCGGGTTGATCGCCTCAACGTAATTGCGACGGGTCGGAACGGTGACGATCCGAAGGCCCTCTTTGTAATACCTTTCAGGATATAGCACGATCTTATCTGCTATGCAGAAGACCGTCGGCTTAGGACATTTATCCGGATCAAGCCCCAGATCTCCCTCGCCTCTTGTGACGACAAGCCTGATATACGCGTCGCTCAGATTATTTCTACGCAGGGTCTCAAGCACCACCTCACGCATCTCCTCCATCTCAAGCGGTATCCTCAGCATGATCGCCTTTGCCGAGTCATAAAGCCTCTTGAGATGCTCATCTAACTTGAAGACCCTGCCGCTGTATGACCTTATCCCCTCGAAAACCCCATCTCCATAGAGCAGGCCGTGGTCGAAGACCGATATCTTCGCCTCCTCCTTGGGGACGAACTCCCCGTTAAGATATACTAACATCTGATTCCTCCTCCTCGACGATCTTTCCATCGATCAATTTAACCATTCTATCCCCCCGCTTTGCGAGGTTCAGATCGTGGGTGGCGAGGATAAGGGTTTTACCCATCATCTCCTTGAGCTCCCAGATAAGCTCAAAGACCGTTTCGCTCGTCCGCGTGTCCAGGTTTCCAGTAGGCTCATCGGCGAGGATCAGCTTCGGGTCGTTGACCAGAGCCCTTGCGACGGCCACCCTTTGTCTTTCCCCGCCGGAGAGTTTTGCGGGTTTATGGTTCATCCTCTCCTTCAACCCGACCCTTTTTAAAAGCTCCTCCGCCTTGGCGAACGCCTCATCGGACGGTTTCCCCGCTATCAGAGCCCCCATCGCCACATTCTCAAGGGCGGTGAACTCCGGCAGAAGATAATGAAACTGGAAGATGAATCCGATCTGACGCGATCTGAAATCGGCCAGTTTCTCCTGATCCATGCTGAATATGTCCTCTCCCTCAAAGAGCACCTTGCCTGACGTGGGGGTGTCGAGCGTTCCGATGATATGGAGCAGCGTGCTCTTCCCCACCCCGGAAGGGCCGACTATACAGATCATCTCTCCGCGTCTGACCGCCAGGTTAATCCCTTTAAGCACGGGCAACTCCGTGTCGCCATCGAAATAGGATTTCCTCAGATCTACGACCTCTACCAGGGCTTCACTCATATCTGAGCGCCTCCACGGGATTGAGGGTTGCCGCCCTACGTGAGGGATAAAGAGCTGCCAACAGGCAGATCACAAAGGCCGAGATGTTCACCAGAACCACAAAGGGCCAACTTATCTTAACCGGAAGGGTATCCAACTGATAGACGTCCTTGTATATCGGTATGTGGAGCCACGTCTCGAGCGACCAGCATAAAAACAGGCCAAGTCCTGTGCCGACAGCGGCTCCGATCAGAGCGATGGCGCCGCTCTGAAAGGTGAATATCTTGGCTATACCCCTATTTTGGGCCCCCATGGCTTTCAGTATCCCGATATCCCTCACCTTCTCCATAACGAGCATGATAAGCGAACTGGTTATGCTGAAGGCGGCGACGATCACGATGAGCATCTCAACCACAAAGGTGACCCTCTTTTCAAGCTGCATGGCGCTAAATAGGTTGCCATGCATCTCCTTCCAGGTTCGAGGCAGGAATCCGAACCCCAGCTTCATCAACAGCTTGAGCCTCACATCGTCCACCTTCCCCGGATCGGCCACCCTCACCTCGACCCTGCTGACCATCCCCGGCATCTCATATATCTGCTGAGCTACACTCAGAGGCAGGAAAACTAAAGCCGAGTCGTAGCTATACATCCCGGAATCGTAGATATCCACCACCACGAAGCTACGGGTTATGGGGATATACCCGCCCGCCCTGACAGGATCGGGGACGAGCTTGGAGAAGAGAACCACCACATCGCCTATGGTGACGCCCAGCCTCTTTGCGACGCCGGAGCCCAGGATTATCGGACCGGTGATCGAGAACCTGCCCTTATATCTGGCCCTGGCCTCTTCAACCAGTCCGGGATCGAAGTTCAGGGGCTTGGAGAGGTATCTCTCTATGTTGGTCACCTTGTTCTCACGCCCAGGATCGATCCCCTTGACGATGACGCCGGTTCTCCTCTGTCCCGATCCATCCTGAACCAGTCCCTGGCTCACCACCGCCGGGGTGGCGGCGATGACGCCTTTAACGGAGGCCGCCTCTTCGATCACCCTTTCGTAATCCCCGAAGGCATCGGCGCCCTGAGCCCAGATGAGGATATGTGCCTCGGCGCCGAGCATCTTATCCTTTATAACCTCCTCCATCCCATCCAGCACCGATAGGACCACTATCACCGTGGCGATCCCGACCGCCAACCCCAGTATGGAAAAGGCATTAGCGATCGAGATGAAGGATCTTCCCTTTTTCGGTCTGAGGTATCTCAGGGCGATAAACAGCTCGTATCTCATTGATTTTCAGGCCTCATATGGGGGAAGAGGATGACATCTCTGATCGACTCACTATCCGTCAGCAGCATGGTGAGCCTGTCGATCCCTATCCCGAGTCCGCCGGTGGGAGGCATACCGTATTCCAGCGCCCTTATGAAATCCTCGTCCATCACCTGTGCCTCCTCATCCCCCAGCGCTCTCTGTCTCATCTGTTCCTTAAACCTCTCGCGCTGATCCATCGGATCGTTCAGTTCGCTGAAGGCGTTCGCCATTTCCAGACCGCCCACGAAGAGCTCAAATCTCTCGACCAACCGATTATCCCCGCGTTTTCTCTTGGCCAGCGGCGAGATATCCACGGGGTAATCCATCACTATGGTCGGCTGGATCAGATCGGGCTCGACGAAGATCTCAAAGAGCTCCGCCACGATCTTCCCCCAGCTGGGCTTTCCCTTTACCTCTCCGCCTTTCTCCTCTATGATCCTCAACATCTTCCCCTCGGATGTTCGGGTGACATCTATCCCCGAACTCTCCCTGATCGCCTCGATCATCGAGACCTTACGCCATGGGGGGGTAAGATCGATCCGATTGTTCTGATAGGTTATCGTGGTGGTTCCCAGGACCTCCCTGGCGACGTGGCTTATCAGATCCTCGACCAGATCCATCATATCGTTGTAATCTGCATAGGCCTGATAGATCTCTATCTGGGTGAACTCGGGATTATGCTCCCTGTCCATCCCCTCGTTGCGGAAGTCCTTCCCGATCTCGTAGACCTTGTCGAATCCCCCGACTATAAGCCGTTTCAGGTAGAGTTCATCCGATATCCTCAGGTAAAGGTCCATATCGAGGGCGTTATGATGGGTGATAAAGGGTCGAGCGCTTGCGCCGCCGTATAGGGGCTGGAGGATAGGCGTCTCGACCTCGAGGAATCCCCTCTCATCCAGATAGTCCCGGATCGCTCGAACGATCCCGGATCGCCTGATGAAGGTCTCACGAACTTCGGGATTGACGATCAGGTCGAGGTATCTCTGACGGTATCTGGTCTCCTTATCCCTCAGCCCATGCCACTTTTCGGGGAGCGGTCTGAGGGATTTGGTCAGGAGCTGGAAATCCTGGACTAGCACCGTCAGCTCGCCGGTTCTCGTCCTAAAGACATACCCGTAGATGCCGATTATATCGCCTACATCCAGCTTTTTATAGATCTTGTATTTCCCCTTTCCCAGGACATCCTGTCTGGCGTATATCTGTATCCTGCCGGTTGAATCTTGTATATGAGCGAATCCGCCGCGCCCCATGTCCCTTTTCGTGATGATTCTGCCGGCGATCGAGACGAAATGCTCATTCTCAGGTATCTCCTGAACCTCACCGAATCTCTCGAAGATATCCCGTATTTGGGTGTCAACCTGATATCTATAGGGGTAAGGGTCCACCCCTAAGCTGCGAAGCTCCTCAAGCTTTCGTAGCCTCTCTTCCAGCAAGGGCTATCCTCCCATCCGGAAAATTTTCAGGGTTATTGTATCAGAATATCCTTTAATTGGCAAGGGTTCGCTGAGGGTGTTGAATCAGCTTTTTCGGGGGTATTAACTCGGTTGACAAAGTGGGTTTGAGGTGATATCATATTCATCCGTAAGCCAACGTATGTCAACCACCCACGACTAAAGTCGTGGGCTTGCGATGGTGGTAGCAGGTAGAGGCTGCGAGTTGCGAGTGGCGGTTTTTCCTCATTCGCTACTCGCCACTCGCTATTCGCTGGCCTAAGCCTGTTGGACATGCCCGAAGGGCAGAATACACTCCGTTAAGGAGGTTTACCACATGAGGTAGGAGACAGGAGGCAGGAAACGGGAGACGGGAATATAGATTTTCCCCTGCCTCCTGCTTCCTGTTTTCTGTCTCCTTTTAACTTCGCTCTTATTTCCCTTGAGTAGGGGCGAAAGATTTTTCGCCCGTACTATCTTTAAAAATCTCCGCTACACTCAGCGATAATATGAGCGATATGCTTTGCTTCTTGGATATATAAATACGCCGGTTAGAAAGGAGGAATGCGGTGTTTCTCGTGAGTATGCTCTAGATCTCAAATGAAACACCGGAATAAGGAGGGGAAGATGAAAAAGATGACCACCCTTGGCAGGCACCTGCTGGTTGAGTATTATGGATGTGATAGAACAATTCTCAATGACCTGGATCTGATCCGACGGTACATGCTCGAGGCTGCAAGGCGAACGGGTGCCACCATCCTAAAGGATGTATTTCACGCCTTTTCCCCTCACGGGGTTAGCGGAGTTGTGGTGATAGCAGAGTCTCACCTTGCCATACATACCTGGCCTGAATATGGATACGCCGCCGTTGACCTTTTCACGTGCGGCAATGACGTCGATCCTTGGAAGGCATTCGAGTATCTTAAGGAGAGACTGAGGGCTCAAAAGTATCTCCCAATGGAGATAAAACGCGGTATCCTCGAACTGGAGAGGATGCCGATCTATCAGGAGCAGATCTATGGAACTGTGGGCGTATGAGGAACACAACAATACCAGGCTTGAGTTCAAGGTTAAGGAGACCCTATTCGTGGGAAGAAGTAAATATCAACGTATAGCCGTTCTAGATACGGTGAGCTGTGGTAAGCTGCTCCTCCTGGATGGGATGATAATGCTGACGGAGAAGTTCGAGTTCGTCTATCATGATATGCTTGTCCATCCCCCGCTCTTCGTACATCCCTCCCCAAAGAGAATCTTGATAATCGGCGGGGGCGATGGCGGTGCCATCCGGGAGGTGGTCAGACATGAGGAGATCGAACAGGTGGAACTGGTGGAGATAGATCCTATGGTCATAGAGGTCTGTAAAAAATATATCCCCTCCACGGCCTGTCAGTTCGATCATCCGAAGCTAAAGATTCACATTGAGGATGGCGTCGAGTTTATCAGGCGTGTTCCCGAAGGCACATATGATGTGATATTGGTTGATTCGACCGACCCTATTCCCGGAGGCCCGGCGGTTGGACTCTATAGCTCCGAGTTCTACGAAGATCTCTTCAAAGCCCTAAGTGACGACGGCATAGTAACGGCTCAGATCGCCTCGCCTTATTTCGATGAGATAGTGCTGCGGGATTACTACCTTATGGTTAGCGAGATTTTCCCAATCGTTCGTATATATCTCGCCTTCACGCCCGACTATCCGACCGGAATGTGGGCCTTCTCGTTCGCATCCAAGAGATATCATCCAATAGATGATTACGACCCGAACCGCTATCTGAACTCCGGGATAGAGACCGAATATTATAACGAGGAAATTCACAGGGCGGCTTTCGCTCTTCCGACGTTTGCCAGGAAGATGTTACAGGGAAAGGGATGATATTATGTTCCTGCCTGTCAGGCGTGACGAGGAGCTCCCTAAAAGGGAGATGCCCCAAAGCAGAGCCCTCAGACCTTATAAACCGGCAGATTATTACTATCGGAGGGGGCTCCTCGCTCTGTACACCAGGAATTATCCCAAATCCATAGCTCTCCTTAAGGATGCCCTCCACATAGACCCTCACTTTCCCATGGGGCATTATTATCTCGGCGTGGCATATTTCCTTTCGGGAGATCGTGAATCGGCCATATCCGAGTACAGAAAGACCGTGGAGCTCGATCCCACCAATTATCCGGCCTTGTTCAACCTCGGGATGTTATATCACATCGAGGGGAGATACGACGAGGCGATCGAGGTTTACAGGCGGGCGGTTAAGATCTCTCCCGACTCGGCCGAGGCGTATATCAAGCTTGGAATGGCATACGCATCGAAGGGGATGAATGACGAAGCTGTCGAGGCCTATAAAGAGGCGATAAAGATCAAAATCCTGGAGAAACTGGGTGAACTTTAATTCATCTTTCTCCTCAGCCTTTCGATCACCTCCTTCATATCCTCAGGAATAGGAGCTGAAAAGCTCATCCATTTCCCCGTTGCCGGATGTCTAAATGACAGGGTGTGGGCATGTAACATCTGTCTGGTGATCCGTTCCATCACCTTTCGTATCTCCTCATCAGGTGCCTCCTTGATCGAACGTTTCCTTCCGCCCCCATACATCGGGTCTCCCACCACCGGATGGCCGATATGGGAGAGGTGAACTCTTATCTGATGGGTTCTCCCCGTTTTGGGGCGGGCCTCTATAAGAGCATATCTTCCGTAGTCCTCTAATATCCTCACCTCGGTGATTGCCTCCTTAGGTGAGACGGAGTTGACGGAGAACTTCTTCCTGTCATGTATGCTCCTGCCTATCGGGGCGTCTATCACAAAGGATATGTCATGGGGAACGCCGCAGATAAGAGCCAGATACCTTTTACGAACCTCTCTCCTCCTGAACTGCTCTATGAGATCTCGATGTGCCAGATCGCTTTTAGCGACAACCATAACTCCGGATGTGTCCTTGTCGAGCCGATGGACGATCCCCGGCCGCTCTGCTCCTCCGATGCCCGGCAGATCGGGGAACATCCCCAGAAGGGCGTTAACCAGGGTTCCACTTCTGACCCCCGCACCGGGATGAACCGCTATTCCCGGGGGTTTGTTCAGCACTATCAGGTGATCGTCCTGGTAGATCAGATCGAGCTCCATCCTCTCAGGGCGCAGATCAAGAGGCTCAGGCGGGGGGATCTCAAGCCTTATCCGCTCCCCCGAACGAACCCTATGGCTCGGCTTGGTGGGATGGCCGTCGATCGATACATGTCCGTTGTGGATCAATTTTTTGGCGAACTCCCTCGATATACCCTCCTTTTCGCTCAGAAATCTATCCACCCTCAAACCCGATTCGGCCTCGCCCACCGTATACAGTGAGACCCTCATCTCACCCATCTCACCTTGACCCTCGCTGAAGTCATCCCTTTGATCTCGTCGGAGTATGCCTTCATGATCGATCTCGCCAGGGTTTTCGGATCTATGCCGTAATCGACAAGACCGGCCGTTTTAACGGGGGTGTTCTCGGTGGTTATGTTGAGGCCGACATGTATCAGAGTTGAGACGGGCGAACAGGTGGCGATCGACACGGAGAGCTTCGCATCGTCCGAAAATATGTCATCACCTTCCCGTCGAAAGAGAAGCGATCCGACCGAACGGTTCAGGAGATCGAGGATTATAGCCATAAGCAACCTCTGTCGAAGGATCGCCCTTTCAAGATCTACGTCGAAGTGCTCGACGATGAAGTGGAGCATCCGTTCGCTTCGTATAGGACTTCTCGCCAGGACGTCCTCCAGATCGACCATCTCATCAAACTCGACGTCACACCTCCCGATGAAGGAGACCATCGCGTCGCCCGGGATTCCGAACCTCTCATATATCCAATGCGATCGAAGTTGCTCGCCGGTATAATCTATCCTCTCATCGATAAACCTCGTCACCATTCCCTCACCTCAAAAGGATTGTAACCGTTGCAAGTAGATTGTTCATCGAATGAGCGATGACGCATCCCGTCAGGTTGTTCGTCCTCTCATAGGTCCAAGCGAGCAGAAGGCCCAGGATGAAAATCGGGATGAAATCTATCCAGCCGTGGAGCCCGGCCGAAGATAAAAGCGTTCCCATTACGCTCAAATTTCCTTCGCTCTTATTTCCCTTGGGTAGGGGCGAAAGATTTTTCGCCCCATTGGCTTTACAAAAGGGGTCATCTCTGTTAAAGTAAGAGCAAATCCAAAAGAAGAGGTGACCCCATGGATAGGATATCTCAAATAGAAGAGAATATCAAGAGCGTATTACTCCATGATGCAGATGAACTG
>JAGGXZ010000056.1 GCA_021162805.1 Candidatus Poribacteria bacterium | reverse complement strand
CGGAAAATCCTATATTTGGATAATATCCTCATCGCGATCCTCTCAGGGATCTTATCCACGGACAGATTAGAAGGATAATAGAAGACAGGAAACACCCTTCGTATCCATCTCTCATACAGCTTTTTCATCTCATCCACATCCGATACCTCTGCAGGTGTGAGCTTAATCCTTGACTCTCCTTCCTCAGGATGTAGAAGGGTGTATATGCCTGTGATCAGATCGGTGAATCCCAGCTTTCGATAGATCGAGTGGGCGATCGAATCCTTTTCAACGGTGAGCAGGATTCCCCTGCATCCCTTCCCTTCGAAGTATCGGATTATCTGTTTCACAAGTTCCGTTCCGATCCCTTTTCCTCTTATCTGAGGTGAAACGAAAAGGGTATCTATCCATCCGAACTTTTGAAACTTCCCTTCGATGAATACAGGGTATAGAATGCCTTGGACATGTCCTACGATTTTACCGTTATGGATTGCGAGGCGGACGCTTTCAGGATCATCGGGGTTTGAATCGTTGAGGTAGCATACCTTCCCTTGGCATCCCTGAAGCCATTGATCCGGCAGAAGCTTGATGATCCCTTTTTCGTCCCCCGGTTGAAAGTGGCGATATTCTATCCTGCTCATCGGGAGATCACACCCCTTTTTATCATCCCCCATGTTAGCTTCTTCAGATCAATCGGAGATGAAACGGAATAGGCGTAATTCGGATCAAACACATCCGGATGATAGCTGCTTTTCGCAAGGTTAAGCCGCTCTACTATCTCCCCATCGCTCGTCATGATATATATGTCGTATCCTTTCCTGTTTGCCTCCCTATCGGAGGCGAAAATTATGAACCTCCCATCCGGAGTCCATCTGGGGAAATCGTCGTTGGCATGGAAAGGTTTCCCCGATATCTTCGATAGATTTTTGACGCTCCCATCTTCCAGATTCATGATGTAGATATCCGAAACCCCAAACATCCCCTTACACACGCTGTATGCTACCTTCTTACCATTCTTACTACATGCCACGCTGTAGATGTAAGTCAAATCATGAGGTATTGGGATCTTCTCAAGCTCTCCTATCTCTCTTTCTCCCTCCTTGGTAGTATCCAATACGAAAAAACCCTTTGGTTCCCTACAGCCCAATATCAACTTCTTACCATCAGGCATCCAGTCAAAGGCACATACGGAACTTCCGTCGGTCAGGAACTTGCTCTCACCGCTCAGAAGGTTAATAAGCCGTATCTTCCACCTCCCCTCATCCATCGAGAGCAGAGCTATCCTCCTCCCATCAGGTGACCAAGCGGGATATGCGTTCCCCATGGAGTTATGGGTAATTCTGCTGACTCTCCTGGTTTTCACATCCATGATGTATAGCTCTTCGCTTCCATCTCTTTCTGAGAGGAAGGCTATTCTTCTGCCGTCGGGAGACCACCTAGGGGACCAGTCGGATGAGGAGGAGTTCCGAGTCAGGTTTATAGGCTCGTCCTCCAACCTTTCAAGCAGGAAGATATCGGATATACCCATAGCTATGTCAGCTGTAAACGCGAGTTTGATGCTAGGAAGCTGGATCTTCGCCATTGAAGGGGAGGATAACAGGTAAAGATATAGCAAGATGTGAATCCATTTTATCCTTCTCATATTTCCCTCCGCGATTGAATCAGAGAGGGGGATATCTCCCCCTCATATCGACCAGCATTGTAGACCTGGCATCGGCTGAGTGGAGCAGTGATATCCTAATGCACCTACGCAACAGAAGTAGAAAGGAGGAACTTGGCACCTCTTGTCACCGCAGTCTGCCACGTGATCGGCATTTGAATGTTGAGCGGAAAGCAGGACAGCAGCCAGCGATGAAGCCGTCACCAGAGCAGCCATCGAGAAGGCGTTGCGGTATCCGACCCTTCCGGCCTCCGACAGGATGAACTGTGACACCTTCCTCCTCACCTGCTCCCTTGCATACTCCCCCATGACCTGCATCCTCGCTCACCTCCTCCCCTCTTTGGATTCATCACCCCTCCCTCCCGAAAAAACTGGAAAGGAGATGGCGAAAACCTTTGGATGATTCCTTCCCCACAACTCTGTATCTACCCAGAAACGTCACGGATTCAAACAACCGGCTTATCTCAACCCATATCGGATGCTCAGGAGGAACAAGCTTCCTCCTATGAGCCTCCTCTATATCATCCTCACTCTCCCATAACTCTATCCATAGATAACTTCTCCTCTCACCCTCCTTCTTAAGGAGCTGGGCGGACCTGCATCCCGCCTCCTCCTGAGAGGATTTGAACCTCTCACATATCAACTCCTCAAACTCCCTCTCTTTCCCCTTTTTGGCCCGATACGCTATGATGCTGAAGAGCATATCTCAACCTCCTCAGGAGGTGGACTCCACAAAACCCTTCACCTTCACCAAAATCTCCTTTACCCTCTCCTCCGGAAGGAAGTGAAGCAATATAGCTTCCACCTCCCTAAGTGTGTGTCCCTTCAGGAGAGTTAAAACCAACCCTTCCTCCATTGTCTGAAGGTAGAGATCACCGAAAAGCGGAGATTCCCCCATCTCGGTGAGGTTTAAAAGGAGGGAACCCGATCTGGTGAAGGCAACCTCAAAACGGCGTCGGCGTGCATCGAATCTTCTCTTCAATATCAGCTTCTTGAAAAGCTTTATCAGCTCCTTGGCGCTGTTCTCCCATGAATACTTCTCCGCTATCTCCCTCGCCCTCCTCCCCATCTCCAACCTTCTTTCATCGTCACAAAGCAGATCGTTAACCGCTTCGGACATCTTTTCAAGGGAAACGTATCCCGCAAAGCTCCCAAGCTCATCCCTGAACTCCTCACACTCCACAACTATCCCTCCCTCCTCAACCAGATACGGCATCCCGTCGATGTGGGGCACAACAACGGGGGTTCCACAGGCCATAGCCTCCAGTGTTACCCTTGAGAAGGCCTCCCATCCCACCATCGTGGGGAAACACAGCAGATCGAAGGCGTTGAAAAATAGCGGAAGCTTCTCCCTCGGCTGTCTGCCCGCGTAGATGAGATTTTCAGGTAGCCGATAACGGGAGTAAAAACCGAGATCCGGGACGACCACCAAGAAGATATGATCCGGGTTCATCTCGGCTATCTTCAAGAACAACCCCATCCCCTTCTCCGGAAGGGCCCTGGAGAGAAAGCCCACCACTTTCCTTCTGCAGATCTCGGGCTGCCCGAGCATCTCAGCAATTTCCCTTTTCGCCTCCTCCTTGTCCATAGGCCGGAAGAGGTCCAGATCCACCCCGTTTGGAACGATTTGGAAAAACGAATCATCCAGCGCAAACCGGGAGTAGAGCTTTCTGCCGGACTCGGTCAGTACCATGAAGGCATCGTAATCTCTCATGAATGCATACCATCTGAGGACGGAGTTTATCACTGCTCCCCCTCCTCCCCTCTGCTGGCGGATGCAGACCACGAACGGGACATCTATGTAAGATAGAAGAGGCAGGAACTCCATCTCCGTCGGGGAGAAGATCAGAACCCCGTCGAACCCAAACTCCATCGTCCTCAGAACCGATGAGAGATCCTTTGGGTTCAGGGGGAAGAAGTTGAACCCCTCGGAAAGGTTCTCTTTATGGTTGATGTACACATCCGCATATCTGGAGAGGGCTTTTAGGAGCTTTTGGTGTGATATGGGAGCTCCTATAGCTTTCCACCTCAGATCGGTGCCATAGGGTGAGGAGGTGGGAGCTAGGACTCGCATCCTCCCTTTTTGAGTGAGATGGATGTCTTCTTCGAAGAAGAGCCCTTCCTTCTTTCTCTCCTCAAGCCATTCCATCGTTTTGATTATTTCCTCCTGTTTTTCCTCCTCTTGAAGGGCATAGATTATCTCTTCGTTCGATAGCTCAGGGCAAAGTTGGAGTATCCTCCAGGCTAAATGCGATGCCTCGACGATCCTGCAGGCGTCGAGATCGGCAATGAAAACCCTTCCGTTCTCTTCGATCTTATGAAGCTTATGAGTTGGGAGTGGGAGTCGAAACATCTCCTTCTTTCATCTCTCTTAACAGTTTTATTGGCGTTTGAAGCATCTTCACCTCGTCCAGGCACGGCATGACGACCGATAACAACATCGCCATCAACTCCCAGCATGTCCGAAGTCCAACGTCCAAAGTCCGGAACATCCTCTCTGAAGGATGTTTCATCGAACCAATGTAAGCAACTTTCATGCCAGATTGTTAATGCCCGTAGTTGCTCATCTCCCGATCCACCAATACCCCTCAACTGATAACTACTGTCATCACCTAGATAAGCGAAAAACGGGAAATCCCTCTTGATATAAGGATTCTCAACTGATAACTACAGTTATCACCCCTGATAACCGCTGTTATCACCTATCATCCGTCGGGCGCCTTATCCCCAAATTCCT
This sequence comes from Candidatus Poribacteria bacterium, assembly GCA_021162805.1. Taxonomy (NCBI): domain Bacteria; phylum Candidatus Poribacteria; species Candidatus Poribacteria bacterium. Next base: position 338 of record JAGGXZ010000056.1, on the reverse strand, counting down.
CATCTTCTTCATCAAACCCGCACGGCTCATCCCTATCCTATCCGCCGTCTGTGTTATGTTCCAACCCGTCTCATCCAACACCCTCAGGATCGGATCCCTCTCGAACCTCTTAACCTCCTCCTTGAGATTGAACTGAGAAGGCAACTCCCGCTTTGATGAACCTTCCATCCCCTCAAAACCCATATCTCTCAGCTCTTCAACCCCTACGCTTCTTCCCCCATATGCCTCACATAGCCTCCTTATCATCATCTCCAACTCCCTCACGTTCCCCGGCCAGTCATAACTCAGAAGCTCATCAAACACCTCTTCGGTGAGAATGGGAGGCTCCCCCAGAGTGT
>JAGGXZ010000055.1 GCA_021162805.1 Candidatus Poribacteria bacterium | reverse complement strand
TCAACATCATCGGGGATCACCTCTTTGGGAATATGAACCCTCTTTTTCAGATCCGCTATCTTATAGCTTCCACCATTCCTGATAACGACTTCAACCTCCCCTCTACCACTGGGTGATGCAGCCGGAGGGGAGGATTTCAACTCCGCAAGGGGATCAACATCATCGGGGATCATCTGAAACTCCGTCTTCACATCGACGTTTACCCCCTTGGAGAAGCCAACCTTCAAAGGCTGATTACGAACTCCCTTCTTTGTATCAGACCCAGCATAGAGATCGATATCCTTGGAAATAATCTCTCTCGTGTGAAGAAGCATGGGAGTGTGGGACTTTTCTTTATTTTCCCCTACACCCACACTCCCATATGTGGGGTGGTGGGCAGATGATCCTAAGGTGGTAGGCCCAAGTGAATTTTCTGAGGTGACGTTAAATTCATACTTGCCGGATGAAGGATTATACGCCTTTCGAATGTAAAGGATCGAATCCGGTATTGATTCACCAAAGGTTTTCCCCCCATTTGATAGTTCACTGAGCCTGGATTCGCGTATGGTTGCGTCTTTCAGGATATGGTTTTCCAAGCTTTTAGTAGTTACAGAGTAAGATCTTTTCTCCGCCTGATACCTGGGGAGGGAAGCCGGTCTCTGAGGCTGGGATGAGGTGGAGATATGAACCGTCGTCTCCATATGCCCTTGGGAAGTTAAATTAGGAGGCCGGCGAGCGTAAATTATCCCGTCCGGCCTCCCTCTTCGGGGTCGGGCAAGGTGATGGGCAGATAACCCCGAAGAATCGATCTTCACCCCAGAGGGAGCTATGGAGGTGAAGCTTGTCGATGATGAAGACGGTGGAATGTTGAATCCCGTCAGTATGATCTCCCGAAGCTCAGCTCCTTCCGATTCAACCCTATCTTTGATCTTCTCCACCAGATCATATAGATCTCTAAATGTGAGGCGTGGAGTGATGACGATATCTCTCAGCTTGAAGGCTAGCCGCCTGATGTTCCCGAAGGGCTTTGTCATGATCTGGATTCTACGCAACGAGATGGAGGGTGCAGATGCTCCCTCATCTGGCCGCCCTCCGATCAGACGGCTCCCTCCCTGGAGCCCATGGGAGATATCGTTTCGCCGTTCACAGACCCTCGTCTGATGAGGAGGGATATGGATTGATCCTCCGCCGTCCGCCGTCCACAGACCGTTGATCGGTATCACGTCCGACGCTTCAACATTGATACGATCTATCCCTCGCAACTCCAGTATCCGATCGAGCAGATCCTGGAACCCCACAGGGACTGATACATCGGCACCTTTGATCTGATCATCCGGTGTTTTGACCGATATGAACATGAGATCGTTGAGCACGGATAAATTCATGGCGTTCATATATTCTGTGACCTCTCCTTACTGTCGTTTTCGGCCAATATCTTGGATATTTTGGCTGCAAGCTGGGGATCGTTCTTCACCAGCGAGCTCATGACCTTCCCGAGGTCTCTACTTCTCATATATGGGAAGGCATATTTAACTATCAGATCTATCGTCTCGTCGTTGGCCTGCATGATCAGTGATGCCACATCCTCGGCCTGCATAGAGCTGTAAAGCCGTGCCAGGGATCTACCTCGCTCGACGGATTCCCTTTCCATCTCCAGAGCCGCTATCTGCTCCTTGAGCTGACTCAACGTCTTTGTGGCCTCGCCGATCTGTTCTTGAAGCTTCGAGAGCCTGTTCTGTTTCGCCTCTATCTCAGCATTCAACTGGTTGATCTTCTCCTGAAGCGATTTCATCTGGGCGGACGTTTCCTCGGACTTCCTCTCCCCCTGAGCGGTTTGAGCCGGAACGGTGTAAGTATATCTTCCGGTGAACAAAATCAGACCGAAGAGCAGAGCAAAGAAGTAGAAAGCCAAAGATGTGATCGTCATCAGCTTTGTCATGGCAATCGCCTCTCATCAGCTATCGATCTAGCGATCTTATTAGCCGCCACCTCATCTATCAATTTCCGCTCGGCCCTCTTAAGCTCTTCGAGATAAAGCTCATATGCTTTCTCCTTAAGCGTCTCTACGGTCTTCCTTTCCCGTCTGGACTCTATAAATTTCCTTCTGGCCTCCTCCAACCTTTCATTCGCCTCTTCGAGCTCCTTTTGCCTTTCCCTCTCAATTTCCCTCAGGAAAGAGAGGTATCTCAGGTGAATTCTAGCCTCAGCACCCGTTAATCCTTTAGCGCTTTTACGAGCAAGCTTCTCCTCAACATCCGCTATCTTTTCCTGAACCTCAACCAGAGACTTGAGTGCTCTTTCATAGAGGCTCGTCTCGCGCGCCAGATCCATTTTACGTTGCTCCTCTATCATGTTTCTATATCTCAATATCCCTTCGAGTCTGAAGTTGAAACGTCTCATGACTCAAACAGCCCCTTTAACCGATTCAGCGTGGTGTGAAAATCGGAGCTTTCGTCCACATCCTGTCTGAGGAACTCATTCATCGCGTCGATGTGTGCTATAGCATAATCTATCTTCGGATTGCTGCCATGCTGATATGCGCCGATGTTTATGAGGTCTCTGAACTCCCAGTATGTCGCCAGCACTTGTCTGAAGATCGCCGCTGCTTCCTTATGATCGGGGGATGCGATATCGCTCATAACCCTGCTGACGCTTTTAAGCACATCTATTGCGGGGTAATGGTTCTGATCGGCGAGTGATCTGGAAAGGACGATATGTCCGTCAAGGATTGATCTGGCAGCATCCGCCACCGGATCGCTCAGGTCATCCCCCTCGACCAGCACAGTGTATATCCCTGTTATGCTCCCCTTCCCGGGGGAAGTGCCGGCCCGTTCGAGCAATGCCGGCATCTTGGTAAAGACCGACGGCGTATATCCTTTACTCGTCGGAGGTTCCCCTGCCGCCAGCCCTATCTCTCTCTGTGCCATGGCAAACCTCGTCAACGAATCCATCATCAGCATCACGCTCAGCCCCCTATCGCGGAAGAACTCGGCTATACTTGTAGCTGTCAATGCCCCTAAAACCCTCAGAAGCGGAGGCTGATCGGAGGTGGCCACTACGACGACCGATCTCGCTAATCCCTTTTCTCCAAGCTCCTTCTCGATGAACTCTCTCACCTCACGGCCTCTTTCACCTATGAGGGCGATGACGTTGACATCGGCCTCGGTGTATCGGGCGATCATCCCGAGCAGGGTGCTTTTGCCTACACCGCTCCCGGCGAATATCCCGATCCGTTGTCCCCTACCGATCGTTAAGAGCCCATCGATGGCTCTGATTCCCGTGGAGACCGGCTCTGTAATTCTTCTCCTTAAAACCGGATTCGGAGGGGTATTGTGAATCAGGCGTTCCTCCTCCCAGACGAGATCCCCTTTGTCGTCTATGGGTAAGCCGAGCGCATCCAGAACTCTACCCAGCAAGGATCGGCCGACCTTAACGGTCAAGGTCGATTTGGAAAGCTCAACTTTATCCCCAGCCCTTACACCTCTCAGCTCCCCGTATGGCATAAGCAAGATCCCATCATCCCTGAATCCCACCACCTCGGCGTTCACCGGGGGCCCGCCGGAAGGGATAAGGAGACAGAGTTCGCCGACGGAAGCGCTCAACCCGGAGGCTTGAACCACCAGTCCTACAACCTGTTTTACCCTCCCGTAAATCTTGAGCGGTTCGATCCCATTGATCCTCGTCATATATTTGGATAGGTTGAGTTTAAGGTTTATGGGCTTCATAAGCCTCCTCGATAACCTTTTGGATTCGCTCTACCCTCCGTGAAAGAGCGGCGTCAACGATCATATCATCGGTTTCAACCATCAGGTCGAACCGGCTGAGGGTCTCATCCGGTTCGATTCTGATCGACTCCACCTCATCCAGGTCTTCCATCAATTTCGACCTATGCTCTCTGAACAACGAGAGAAGATCGGGTGGAAGTCTTAAAATCGCCTGAGGCGATCGGCAAACCCTGATCGCCTCCTTAGCCACCTTAAGCAGCGATTCAGGAGATATGGAAAGTTCCTTTAAAGCGATCTTCTCGGCCGTTATTCTGATAAGTTGAACGATTTCCCTTTCGTTCTCTCTGATCAGATCATCTGTGATTTTGCGGAACTCATCCACTGCCCGTCTAAGGGCTTCCTCCATCATTTTCAGCCTTTGTTCTGCCTGTTGCATGCCATCGTTGAATCCCTTATCGAAACCAGCTTTGAATCCCTCTTTCTCAGCCAGTTTTATCAGATCCTGCGCCTGTTGCCGGGCTTGACGGATGATCTCCTCCGATTCAGCCTTGGCCTTCATCAGAATCTCCCGCGCCTCCTGCTCCGCCTGGGCTATCTTTTCCCTTTTGATCTCCTCTGCTTGAGAGAGGATCTCATTCAAGATCTTATCCTTCTCGGCATTGCGGCTACTTTTCCCTTTAGGAGGTTCGAGACCGAGCGATTCCAGATCGAACCTTCTGATGGTGCTGATGTTGTGATCTTCGGCTCTTATAACGGTTGCCATCAGATGAACACCTCCTCCTCGGCACCGTGTCTCTGCAGAACTATCTCGCCAGCCTCATCTAACTCCTTAGCAACCTGTATGATTCTCTGCTGGGCGGCCTCCACCTCACGCAACGGCACCCTCCCCATAACCTCCATATCCTCTTTGATCATCAACGCCATACGCTGGGACATGTTCTTGAAGAACTTCTCCTTGAGCTCCTCCGTGGCCCCTTTCAGAGCGAGGACTAGGTCGCGGTTATCCTTGACAGCCCTTATAACCTTCTGCAGATCCCTGTCGTCGAGAAGCATGAAATCATCGAAGACGAACATCAGGTTCTTCACCTGTTCGGCCAGTTCCGGATCCTCCTCCTCCAGTTTTTCAAGCACGCTCTTCTCCACGTTTGAATCGACCCTATTGAGTATTTCGGCCACCAATTCAGGTCCGCCGACCTTCGCCGTTCCACCCATCATAGTGGATATCCTCGTCTGGAGAGAGGTTCTAAGGAGTTCCAATACATCAGGGGTTATGCTCTCCATGTTGGCGATCCTCTTGATCACTTCGTATCTCACCTGATCGGGCAATCCTCCTAAGACGGCGCTTGCCTGGTCGGGTGAGAGGTTAGCCAATATGAGCGAAACCACCTGTGGATGTTCGTTTTCCAACAGCATGATCAACTGCTCCGGATCGGCCTTATCTAGGAACTCGAACGGGTTACCCTCAAGTGATCTGCGGATTCTTTCCAGGATTCTCTTAGCTCTTTCCTCGCCTAGAGCGGCTTCTAGAACAACCTTGGCAAATTCGATCCCCCCTTGCTCGACGTATTCTTTCGCCAGGATATGGTCGTATACTTCTTGAAGCACATCGAGCTTCACTCCAGGCGGAACGGCCTTAAGCTGACTCACCTGCAACGAGACTTTCTCAATTTCGTCCTCATTGAGATGCCTATAGATCTGAGCGGCTCTCTCGGCTCCCAATATCACCATCAATATTGCGGCTCTCTCAACACCTTTTAATCTTTTCTCATCCATTTCATTCCCCTTTTTCATCCTCCAGCAGCCATGTTCTTATCAATTTAGCCATAGCTTCGGGATCATGTTCGGCAAAGCTGAAGACCTTACGCTGAATCTCCTCCGCTTTAGTCCTGCTCTCGCCGGTAAGCTCTGGAAAGATCTCCTCAAGAGAGAGTTCCTCTTCTTTCTGAGCCTCCACCGCTTTGACCTCTCGCTTGGTTTCCAACTCTCTTCTCCCTTCTCCCGTCTCTATCGCCTCAGGGCCGACCTCGGGGCCCAGAGCTGCTGGTATCACCTTCCCTTGTGGCGATGCAAGAGTCTTTATGATGAACCTCACCAGTATGAAGAGCATGAATCCAAGTGCTACGATAGATAGGTATCTGGCGAAGGTCATATAGAGCTCATGTCGTTTGGCCGATTTCAGCTCGGCCTGATACTGCAAGGCGTAGAGGGTGTCGAACTGAATGGCGTTTACCTTTACCATGTCCCCGCGTCTCTGATCATACCCGATGGCGCTTTTGATGTTATCCTCTATCATTTGAAGCTCCTGCGTTGTCCATGGCACTTTGGTTACTTTGCCGTTAGGGCCGACCGAGCGCTTGTAATCCAGCAGAACCGAAACCGAAACCTTCTTGATATCCCCCGGCAGGCTCTTGACCTTCTGAATCGTCTCGCTCGGCACATACTCCTTTGTGGTGGTGTTCCTGCTTAAGGAAATCGGCTGATTGGAGGAAGGGAGCTGAACCTGAGCCGAGGAGACCACATTTGAAGCCGTCCCTGGCGGAAGTCCGGTCGAAACCACGCCCTGGGAGTTCTCCGTGGTGGTGGTCTCCTTGGAGATCACCTCATCGTCGTTGTTATATTTCTTGGTGGTCGTCTCCGTTAGGTCGAAGTTAGTCTCGACCGTCACCTCCGCCGAGAATCCGTTGGGGCCCACGAGCGGCACGAGCAGATCTCTGATCTTCCTGGCGAAGAGCTTTTCGAGCTCACTTTGATGTTTCAGCCGCATCTGCGCCGATTCCACCTCGTCTAGGTCGGCGTTCAACTGATTCCCTCTTTCATCGAGGATGACCACGTTTTCCGGATCAAGGCCTTTTACCGCTCCAGCCACCAAGTGCACGATCCCTTCAACCTGTTTGCGCGAGAGATGAGTGCCTGGCTCAAGCTGAAGCATGACGGAAGCTTTGGCCGGTCGTTCCCCTTCGAGGAAAACCGATTCCTCCATGGGGGTGATGTTAACCGTGGCGAATTTAACCGGACGCAGACTTTCTATCGCCTGTTTCAGCTTCCTCTCCGTGGCCTCCTGGTACTTCCGCTCGTAGTCGAAGAAAGTCTCGCCGAGATTCCTCTCTTTGAAAATGCTGTATCCGTTGTCCCCTCTGGGCAAGCCCGACTCTGAAAGCATCAATCTCAGCCGTGCCTCCTCTTTTGATGGGACATAGATCGAGTTGTCCTGACCGAGTTTGTATTTGACGTTCATCCTGCTGAGTTCTATCTGTATATCGCGCAGATCCTCGACGTTCAGATTGCTATATAGCAGCGTGTAGGAGGAATTCGTGCGTAAACTCAGGGCGATTAGGCCGATCAGCAATCCAATCGATACCAGAGGTATGACGATCTTTGCCTGCCTCGGCAGATTTCCCCATACCGTTTTGAGCTGTTCCAGTAACCCTTTTATACCCTCCGGCATCTCCTTACACCTGCATCCTCATTATCTCCTGATATGCCTCGACGATCTTATTTCTTATCTGCGTCATCATTTGAAAGGCGATGTTCGCCTTCTCGACGGCGATCATCGTCCTGGCAATATCCCTATTCTTGCCTGTAGCCAGTTCCGCTATAGCTTTATCCGCCTCGACCTGAAGCTCATTCACCTTCTGAATGGAGTCCTTGAGGATATCCATGAACGAGGAGGTGGTTTTACCCTTTCCCCCGGAGGTGATCTCCTTCATCTGTCCTTCAAATTTGAGTCGATCGTAACTCGATTCTACCTTCATCCTTTCACGCTCCTATCTCCAAGGTTTTCATCGCCATCTCTTTGGCGGCTGAAAGGGCAGTGATGTTCAACTCATAGGCCCTCGTAGCTGAAATCATATTCACCATCTCCACGACCACATTGACGTTTGGCATCAGAACAATCCCTTTGCTGTTAGCGTCCGGATGGCCTGGATCATATACCTCCCTAAATGGGGATTTATCTTCCACTATCCCGGTTACAGCAACCCCACTTCCCAGATCGAACGGGAGATTCATAAATCCCGCCCTCAATATCGTTCCTCCAGGCCTTGTCGCAAATAAAACCTCCTTACGCCGATATGGCGTTCCCTGAGGAGTTCTGGTGGTGTTGGCATTGGCGAGGTTCTCGGATATGACGTTCATCCTGATTCTCTGAGCGGTAAGCCCGCTGGCACTTATCTCCATCGACGTGAACAGATCCATTTCTCATACCTCCTCACGCCCTTCCATTTATGGCGGTTTTAAGGATTCTATACTTGGCGTTTAGAAGTCTCACGAAGGCGTTATGCATGATGAGATTCTCGGCAAGTTTCGTCATCTCACGATCTATATCCACGGTGTTGGCATCCAATTTGACCTCCTCTCCCGGCTCAAGGATCAACTCGACCCCGTTATCCTTCTCATCGTCCAACCCAGCAAGTCTCGGAGGGGAGTAATCAAGCTTAGGCGTCATATCAACCCTCTCCGGATCGACTTCCCCTGAAAGAACTCTTCTCAGCAGCCCCTCAAAGGAGATATCCATCGCCTGATATCCCGGCGTATCCGCATTGGAGATGTTATTGGCGATGATATTGTGCCTGAGGACGGTTCCGCGAATGGCAACCTCAAGCATTTTGGAAACCGAATCGAAAAGCCCCGGCATCTTCACAAACCCTCCCGTTTTTCGATTAGGGAGAAACGCCCTCTATATTTGAGCAATTAGCATGCCATCACTCAGAGGACGTGTTTATAGGGGATTCAGCGGGTAAGGGAGGAGAGGAAAGAGGAAAAATTTTCTTACTCGAGGGGGATAAAGTTTCAGCTATTCTTCCTCCTCATCTTCAAACCGCCTTCCTTCTTCCTTGGCGTACGCCTTCAGCTTGTTTCTGATGGTTCTCGGAGTGATTTTAAGGAGTTCCGCCGCTTTGGTTTTGACGTTTCCACACGCCTCCAGGGTCTTCAGAATTATCATCTTCTCGGCTTCATGGAGCGGCGTTCCGATAGGTATGACTATCTGGTTGGATGATCGTCTTCTTCTTTCAGGATTGATATACATCTCGGTGATGATCTCATCGGGACACAGGATGACCGCCTGCTCGATGATGTTTCGAAGCTGTCTGACGTTTCCCGGCCAGTGGTAATCCATCAACTTCTGTATCGCCCCTTCGGACAGATCCACTATCTCCTTACAGTGCTGCCGGGAATAGATCTTAAGGAAATGTCTGGCCAGGAGCGGTATATCGTCTTTCCGCTCCCTTAGAGGGGGCAGCTCTATCGTCACGACCGTCACGCGGTAGTATAGATCGTCGCGAAATCTCCCCTCGGCAACGCATGCCTCGATATCCTCGTTCGTCGTAGCGATAACCCTGACATCTACGGGGATCGGCTCTCTCCCTCCTAGCCGGTCCACCTCTTTCTGTTCCAGCACCCTGAGCAGCTTAGCCTGCAGTTTAGGAGTGAGTTCCGTGATCTCGTCCAGGAAGAGGGTTCCTCCGTGAGCCAGCTCGAATTTCCCCAACTTCCTCGATACAGCCCCTGTGAACGCCCCTCTTTCATATCCGAAGAGTTCGCTCTCCAGCAGCATGTCCGGGAGTGCGGCGCAGTTGACGGCGACAAAGGGGCCGTCGGCTCTCGGGCTATAGTTATGCAACGCCCTTGCCACCAGTTCCTTCCCCGTGCCCGTTTCTCCCCTGATGAGGACGGTTGATTGGGTGGCGGCGACATTTCTCACGGTCTCCAGTATCTTCAGCATCTGCTTGTTCCGGGTGACGATTCCGCCGAAATATCGTTCTTCTTCACCCGGAGGGCCGGCGAGGTTTCGAAGCTTCTGCATGAGCTGATCGTATGAGAAAGGCTTCGAGATATAGTCGGCGGCGCCGAGCTTCATCGCCTCCACTGCCGTCTCGACGCTCGGATATGCCGTCATGATCAACACGGCTGCCTCAGGCGCTATCTCCTTGATTCTGCCTAGTATCTCTATCCCGTCTCTGTGTGACTCGTCCATCCTGATATCCACAAGAGCGACGCTGAACCTGACATGCGGGATCATCTCCAGCGCCTCCTCTTTTCTGCTAGCGGCTACCACCTCATATCCTTCCCTCCTTATGACTTCTTTCAAGGCCTTCCTCAGATGCTCGTCATCATCTATTATCAATATTTTATCGCTGCTCACCCTTTATCACCTCCGGGATCTCTATGAGGAAACAGGTTCCCACGCCCACTTGGCTTTTAACCCTTATCGATGCGCCGTGCGCTCTGAGGATCTTATCCACCGTGTATAATCCCAGACCTGTTCCGGTGCTTTTCGTCGAGAAGAAGGGATTGAAGATCTTATCCAGATGTTCCTGAGGTATCCCAACTCCTGTGTCCTCGAACTCAAGTTTTATCCTGCCGTTGCCCTTCGAAGCGGATATCCTCAACACGCCTCCTTCAGGCATAGCCTGGATGGCGTTGAGTATAAGGTTAAGAGCGACCTGTTTGATCTGTTCCGGATCGACGTGGCAGATCAGGCCACACTCAGGATAATCTCTTATCAGCTTGATCCCATTCTCCTCTATGGCGTATATGGCGAAGGTTATCACCTCTTCCAGCAGGGCGAGTATATCCACCTCTCGGAAGGACGGTTTGATCGGTCGGGCGAGGGCAAGCAGGTTGGAGGTTATGATCTCTATCGACCTGAGGCCGGAGGCTATATCGTCGGCAAGCTTTTTCTGATCCCCGCTCAGCTCCCTCTGTAGTATACCCACATAAAGCTGAATCGCTCCCAGTGGATTTCGTATTTCGTGGACGACCTGGGCGGCCATCTCACCAAGCGCGGATAGCGTTTCGGACCTCCTGATCTGTTCCTCCAACATCTTCCGCTCGGATATATCCTTTATCACCTCCACGGCCCCTATCACCTTACCGTGTTCATCCCACATCGGCGAGGTGGTTATCTCGACCTTTATCGGTTCGCCGTTCTCCTCAGGGTTTATCAATTCGTCGTCGAAGGTCCTGCGTCGTGTATTCCTCAGCGTTTCCTCAAGCGGTGAATCGAGCCCAAGCACGGAAGAACAACTACGACCGACCGCCTTCTGGGGGTCCAGCCCTAGTATCTCCCCCGCCGCCCTGTTAAAAAAGATCACTCTGCCCTCGACGTTAACAGCTATCACCCCCAGGTCGATGCTGTTGAGTATGCTCTCAAGATATCCGCGCAGCTTCTCCTTCTCAGCGTTCTCCCTGGCGAGTTCCTCCTTGAGCTGAGCGACTTTTTTCTCCAGTTCCGAGTAGGAGGAGCTTAATCTGTCAACTGCTCTGTTGAAAGAATCGAAGGCTTCCCTGAGCAGGGATATATCCTCTTTTACCATGCTTCACCTCATAACCGGATTTATTTTATCATAATCGGAAGCGAAATTCCACGGAATCAGCGAGAGCCCGAGCCCAAATTCAGCTCATCCATTATCCTTTTCAGCTCCTCCTTCTCCTCATGCGCTAGCGGTTTAACAGGCGGACGTGGAGGACCGGCCGGAAGGCCTAGCATATTCATAGCCTCCTTAACCATGGCGGGGAAAGTGCCGAGGCGGTTGAAGGCCACCCTGAACTTCAAAAGCTCATACTGTAACCGCCGTCCTTCCTCAAGGTCACCCCTCCTAACCGACTCATATATCCCAACCACCAGATCAGGATAGACGTTAGCGGTGGCGGATACGCCTCCTTTGGCCCCACACAGCATCCCCGCATAGATCAGGGCATCATTCCCCGACAACACGTCGAATTCCATCCTCTCCGTCGCCTGAATGTATCTCATCATCCTCATCATATCACCGCTGCTCTCCTTCATCCCAACGACGTTCTTCAGCTCTGCCAATCTCACGACCGTTTCGACTTCAATCTGTAGCCCTGTGCGAAGTGGATTGTTATAGAGAAGCACCGACATTTCCCCCGCTTCTTCGGCAATCGCCCGATAATGCTCATATAGCTCCTCCTGAGAAGGACGAATGAAGTATGGAGTCATGACGGAGACGCCGTCGGCGCCGAGTTCCCTCGCCAACCGCGTCATGCGAATCGAGTCACGGGTGGTTATCATGCCGGTTCCAACCAACACGGGAACCCTTCCTGAAACGATTTCAAGGGTCTTAAGTATGATCTCCCGTTTCTCATCGAAGGAGAGGGCGAACGACTCACTCTGACTGCCCAGGATGAATATCCCGTGTACCCCACCCCTGATGACGTATTCAATTATAGGGGGTAATCCGTCCAGATTCAGCTCTCCTCCATCCTTCATCGGAGTGACAAGCGGCGGTATTATACCTTCGAATCTCATCCTTCCCACCTCCAGACTTCATAGCGCGGCATGGAGGATCTCGATTAGATCCTCTCTCGTTGCCGGTCTTGGATTGTTGTTCAAACTTGACCCTCTGGCATCCCTTGCCACCTTTTCCAACTCCCCTTTCTCAATCCCGAAATGGGAGAGCCTCTGGGGAAGCTCCAGCTTTAACGACAGTTCCTTCACCCTTTCGATCGCCATCTCGGGGACGGGTTCAGCTCCCATAGCGACAGCTATTTCGGCATACTTCTCCTTTCTGACATCGAGATTAAACCTCATAACGTGAGGCAACAGTATGGCGCACGCGATGCCATGGGGGATCCCGAAGTGTGCTCCGATCGGATGGGCGAGGCCGTGAACTGCTCCGAGGGAGGCATTGGCGAAAGAGAGTCCTGTCATGAAGCTCCCCAGCATCACCTTTTCTCTCGCCTCGATATCATCGCCCGATTCAAATGCCCTGGGGAGAAAATTATAGATATACTTGATCGCCCTTATGGCCAGCGCATCAGAGACGGGATTCGATGCGAGGGAGACATAGGATTCTATCGCCTGTGTTAGGGCATCCATGCCGGAACCTGCTGTGACCCTCGGCGGCGCGCTCACGGTCAACAGAGGATCGATAAGGGCGATTTTTGCCAACATCAGCGGACTTCTTATGCTGGCTTTCACGCCGCGGGATCTATCTATCAAAACGGCGTTTTTAGTTACCTCCGCGCCCGTGCCGGCAGTAGTTGGAACGGCTATGAAGGGTAACCCTTCCCTTTCGATCTTTCTCATCCCCTGTTGATATTCGGATGCGGAACCCTCATTTCGGACGAGGCATGCTATTGCTTTGGCTACGTCCATCGCGCTACCACCGCCGATTCCTACGACCAGATCACATCTCTCCGCCCTGACAACCCTTACCCCTTCATCCACGGTGTCGGTCGAGGGTTCGGGTTCAACTCTATCGAAGACCACCACCTCTATATTGAACTCCCGCAGCAGTTTCAAGGCTTTATCCAGCGTTCCCGATTCCCTCATGGCTCTCCTTCCGGTTACGAGGAGGGCTCTCCGTCCGAATTCGGCGGCCATCTCGCCAAGTCGATTGAAGCATCCGTTGCCGAAGATCAATCTGCTTGGATACCTAAGCTCAAACATGTCTGAAACACCCTCCTTAAATTTTCTGATTCTATGATGCAATGTTACACCGTCGTTGTCAAGGGAGGTTGATTGACATTCACGCCGAGATTATGGTAAATTTATCTTGCCTTCAAGCTCGATCGAAGGAGAGCGATATGAAATTTGGCGTCAGAAACGGCGTTTTGAGGAAACCGTGGAATGAGGTCTTCTACGAGGCAGCCAGATTGGGGTTTGACGGCGTGGAGCTCGACATAGGGGCCGATTACGCCAATACCCTCTTCTGGTCCGCCGAGGGAAGAGAGGAGATAAGGAGGATGTCACAGGAGTCGGGGGCCGAGCTCGCCTCCGTCTGCCTGGGCGTCATGTGGAGTTTAAGCCTCTCAAGCGAGAGGGATGACGTTAGAAAAACGGCAGTCGAGATCATTAAGCGGTCCACAGCCTACTGTAGCGAGCTCGGCGCCGGATTCATACTGGTGCCGATAACCCCTGCCAGAGGCGAGGGGGTTGATCCCGATAGATCCCTTGAGAACTGGATAAAAGGGCTTGAGCTCTGTGCTCCAGATGCTGAGAGGAACAACGTGATCCTCGCCATCGAAAACGTCGGAGGAGGCGTCTGCCCTTCAGCCAGAAGACAGATGAGGATTATCGAGGCGATAGATTCGCCATACGTGAGGGCATACTATGACTTCGGCAACGGACTCAGCCTCGGCAACGATCCTGTGGAGGAGATACACCTCCTAGGCGATAAGATCGCCGCCATACATGCTAAGGCTCCCGGTGGAACCTACCTGGGAGAGGGAGACCTGAATTTCGAGGCGGTGGCCGAGGCGATCAGGGATATCGGCTATGACGGTTATATCATCCTCGAAACCAAAGCTACTGATGATCCGTCATATGCGGCCTCCAAAAACCTCATCTTCCTCAAAAAACTCTTCAAGGAGGAATGAGATGCGAAACCACGGTTGCCCAAACAGGGATAGAAACTTAAAAGACTGTCCCTGCACGTATGAAAAATGCTCCAGACGGGGTATATGCTGTGAGTGTATGAGACATCATCTCTCAAGAGGACAGAAGCCAGCCTGCATGAGGTAAAGCTATGAGCGGAGAGGAGAAAACGGCAATTATCGTCGTGGATATGCTTCGGGGGTTTTGTGAGGAGGGAAATACCCTCTACTGCGGCGATGATTGCCGTAAGATCATACCGAATATCAAAAAGCTCCTCGACGTCAAGACCGCTCAGGGGGCCAAGGTGTTCTTCCTGATAGACACCCATCAGCCGGACGATAAGGAGTTCCAGATGTTTCCGCCGCACTGCGTGATAGGTTCGCCAGAGAGGGAGATCATACCGGAGCTTGCCGGTTATGAAGGGGAGAGGATATCCAAGAACAGATACAGCGGCTTTTACAACACGGAACTGGACAAAAGGCTCAGAGAACTCGACATCGAGAGGCTTGTGGTGGTCGGCGTCTGCACCGATATATGCGTTATGCATACCGTAGCGGACGCCCGAAACAGGGATTACCCGGTGGAGGTCTACACCGACTGCGTCGCCTCCTTTGACCCCGAGGCCCACGAGTGGGCGTTGAAACATATGGAGAGGATACTCGGCGCCAAACTCAAAAGCACAGGTGAGCTCTGAACGATGAGGATAAAGGTTAAACCGTTTGCGATGGCACGGTCGATTGTGGGACAGTCGGAGCTGGAGATCGATCTGCACGAAGGTGCAACCATAAAAGACGCCTTTAATCTCCTCTTAACCAGATTTCCTGAACTGAAAGAGATCAAGAGCATGCAGTTCTCCGTCAACCTGGAGTATTCGGACCCGGCCACGATGCTGCATGATGGCGATGAGCTGGCCCTTATACCTCCGGTAAGCGGTGGATAGAACATGGTGAGGGTTACGGACAAGCCAATAACGCCGCAGATCATGTGGGATATGGTATCCGCCATACAGACCGATCGGGATGGCGCTGTGATGACCTTTTTAGGTGTGGTGCGGGGTATCTCGAACGGAAGAAAGGTAATACGGTTGGAATATGAGGCGTACGCCGAGATGGCGGAGAGGGAATTGGAGAAAATCGTCGAGGAGATAAGGGAGAGATGGGGGGCGAAAACGGCGATCCTCCATCGAGTGGGAAACTTAAAGGTAGGCGAGGCGAGCCTCTTCATCGCCGTCTCCTCCCCCCATCGATCCGAGGCGTTTCAGGGTTGCAGATACGCCATCGAGAGGATAAAGGAGAGCGTCCCCATATGGAAGAAGGAGATATATGAGGACGGCGAGAAATGGGTGTAATTCAGCTCTCGGCCTTTTCGATCGCCTCCTTCAGATCGAGGGCGCCGGTGTAAAGGGCTTTCCCGATGATGACCCCGACGATGCCCAGGTGTTCGATCCCCTTGAGTTTCTCTATGTCATCGATCGAGGAAACCCCGCCGGAGGCTATAAGTGGGATGTCGATCGATCGAGCCATCTCCTCCACAGCTCTGAGGTTCACACCGCTCAACGTCCCATCACGGGCGATGTCGGTGTAGATTATGAGCGACACACCGAGCTTCTCCATCTCGATAGCGAACTGGATGGCCGGTTTCTCGGACACGTTAAGCCATCCGTCCGTGGTGACCATTCCATCGCGTGCATCTATTCCGACGGCGGTTTTGTCGCCGAATCTCTCACATGCAAGCTTGGCAAATTCAGGTTTTTTCAGCGCTGCCGTTCCGATGATCGCCCTCTTGACGCCGAGATCGAGCACCATCTGGAGCCTTTTCATATCCCTTATGCCCCCACCGAGCTGGACGGGGATCTTTATCGAGCGAACGATCCGTCTGACGACCTCGAAATTCCGCATCGTCCCTTCACGCGCGCCATCAAGATCGACGATGTGTATCCATCTAGCTCCCATCTCTTGCCATCTCAGAGCGACCTCAACCGGATCGTCCGAGAAAACTGTCTTGCAGTCAAACCTACCCTGTCTCAGCCGGACGCATTTGCCGTCCATGAGATCTATCGCCGGTATGACGATCATATCGTTAAGACCTCCTAGCGGTCGGCGGACGGCCGACGTCAGACATTCTGAGGTAGTTTACCATGGAATTCGACATGACGACAAGGTCGAAAGGACCGGTCATAGGTATAACTTCCGGGACATCGGTTAAGATAGCCGATGACGAAGGCAGCGGGGTGTTCAGATATTCCTATTGTGGCTATGAGTACATCAACGCCGTAGAACATGCCGGCGGCCTGCCGCTCGTTATACCGGTCTTCGAGGATATGTCCCTGGCCGAAACCTACATCGACGTGATAGACGGTCTTCTGCTCTCCGGCGGCGGTGACATCTCACCCCATTTCTTCGGCGAGGAGCCACATCGGAAACTAGGGGCCGTTGATCTGGAGAGGGACATGGTCGAAATGGAGCTCACAAAATTGGCGCTTGAGAGGGATCTACCCCTTTTCGCCATATGCAGGGGGATACAGGTTCTGAACGTGGCCGCCGGAGGAACGCTCTATCAGGATCTCAGCCAGCACTCCGGCGAAGTGCTTAAACATCGGCAGAGAGCCGCCGGATGGTACGGCTCTCACACCATAAAGGTGGTCGAAGGAAGCCTATTGCACAAGATAATCGGCAAATCTGTGATCCATGTCAATTCCTATCACCACCAGGCCGTCAGGATGCCCGCGGAGGGATTTGTGGTTTCGGCCACATCGCTCGACGGTATCATCGAAGCGATAGAGAGCCCCCGACATAAATTCGTGCTCGGCGTCCAGTTTCACCCGGAGATGATGTGGCGTAGACATCCTGAGGCGGCAGCTCTCTTTAGATCGTTCGTGGAGGCCTGTCGAGATGGATGATTTCAACCGAAAGGAACCCAACCTTATCTCGGATATGACCCATGAGATGCGAACCCCGCTAACCTCTATCATCGCCCTCTCAGACGCCATCCTGCAGGGGCTGATGGGCGAGGTGAACGGCGAGGTTCAGGCGGCCGTCGAAATGATCCATAAAAATGCCCAGCATCTCCTCAAACTGGTCAACGATGTGCTGGATATCTCCAGGATAGATTCCGGAAAGGTGAAGGTGGAGATCGGGAGGTGTTATCTGCCCGAATTCATAGCGAATACCGTCAGAACCGTTGAGCCGATGGCCAGGAAAAAAGGGATAGATCTTAGATTCCACCTCGATCCCTCCCTCAAAAGCATACTGACCGATACGGTCAAGCTCAGGCAGATTCTGCTTAACCTGCTCTCAAACGCCGTTAAATTCACCGAGCGAGGTTACGTGGAACTCACATGCGAACCCTCGGATGATGACGGATGGATCGAGTTCTCCGTGATCGACACCGGTCCCGGAATTGAACGAGAAGATATCGAAAAGCTTTTCAAGGAGTTCGTCCAGTTGATCCCAGGGACGGACGGATATGGGCTGGGGTTAAGCATATCGAGAAGGCTAGCGAGATTGATGGGAGGAGATATCGAGGTGGAGAGCAAGCCCGGGAAAGGGTCCAAGTTCACGTTAAAACTGCCGCTGGAGGTGCCCGATGAACAGGTGGGTTAAAGCGCTGCGAGCTCCCTTCTTCACCGCCTCCACCGTTCCCGTCCTTCTGGGTACCGCCGTGGCCTATAACCATACGGGCAGGATATCGGTTCCGGATCTGATCCTCACGTTGATAGGCGTGATCGCCCTACATGCCGGAACGAACCTCGCGAACGATTACTTCGATCATCTCTCCGGAAACGACGATCTGAATCCCCATCCCACCCCTTTCAGCGGCGGGAGCAGGGTGATTCAGGATGGGCTGATTTCGCCAAGAGGGATTTTAATCTACTCGCTATCGTGGTTCACCCTAGGGTGTCTCATAGGGCTCTATCTCAACTGGAGACGCCCGGGAAATGTTATCCTCTATTTGGGTCTCATCGGTGTGTTCTCAGGATTCTTCTATACCGCCGTGCCCATAAGGTTTGGTTATCACGGTCTCGGCGAGATGATGGTCGGGCTGAATTTCGGAATCCTCGTCGTCCTCGGCTCATATTACGTTCAAACGGGATTTCTCTCCCTGCGGCCGGTCATCGCCTCTGTGCCGATATCGCTCCTGATAGCCGCCGTGCTATGGATAAACGAGTTCCCTGACTACGACGCGGACGCCGCCGTCGGCAAAAGAACGCTTGTGGTCAAGCTGGGATTGAGAAGATCGGCCTACATCTATGTCGGGATGCTGGCCTTTTCCTATATCTGGCTTATCCTCCTCGGCATCCCCTGGGTGGCGATAGCTCTGATCACCCTTCCCATAGCTTTCAAAAGCGCCAAGATAGCCTTATCGAGATACGACGATCCGATGAATTTAATCCCGGCGAACGCAGCGACGGTCATGCTTCATCTTTCCTTCGGCCTGGCGCTTTGTCTCGCCTATCTGCTGGATAGGCTGGTGTGAACGAGATGATCCTGAATCAGGTATTGCTTGGGAAATACAGAATAGAGCGGTTTTTGGGCAACGGAACCTTCGGTTCGGTCTTCAAGGCTCAGGACGTGTTTTGCGATAGACCCGTCGCCATAAAGGCGCTTCAGAGGGATCGATATGATGAGCGATCGATCAGGTATGTCTTGGACGAGATGAGGTTTATGGGGAAGCTATGGGGGCATCCCAACATCGTCGCCGTCCACACGGTCGAACCGGGGGATGAGGAGTGCGTAGCCTACATAGTCATGGAATACGTCGATGGGGGAAACCTCAAGAGGTTGATCTCATCCCGTTCCCTCTCCTTGGAGGAGACGATCAGGATAGGGATGGACATCTGCAATGCCCTACAGCATGCCCATAGCCTTGGGATTATCCACAGGGATATCAAACCTCAGAACATCCTCATAGACTCCTCCTTCAGGGCAAAGCTGACCGATTTCAGCGTGGCCAGAGCCGCCGAGCAGTCCGAATATCTGCATACGATCGTCGGAACCAGAAGGTATATGGCGCCCGAGCAGTTGAGGGGCAACTACGACCACAGGGCCGATATCTACTCCGTCGGCATCATCCTCCATGAGATGGCTACCGGCAGCCTCCCCTTCCCCTCGGATGAGACCGATCTCATCGAGAAGGCTAAAAAGCTCGATGAGGTGCGGATCTCCGACGATCTGCCGGATGAGCTGGCCGATATCATACGTAAAGCTCTTGATCCGAACCCTAAGGATAGATACCAATCGGTCGCCGATCTGATCGAAGATCTGGAGAGAGTGAGGGAAAAGCTGTTTAGAGATAGGGTTTACGCTCTTCGGAGTTCCGGAGAGGACCCCCGTAAGCTTTCACCTGAGATCGCATCACGGTTGGGCTTTGATCCCAAACACGCTGCCTTTATGCTTGATAGGCTCATCGATGAGATCGAGAGGGCCGATCTTGAGAGTCGGATCATCGATGAGTATCGCCGGGCGAAGGAGGAGTTGACGGGTGGGGATCGATCCTCAGCCGGCCGGAGGTTGAGAGGGATCCTCAGATCCATTGCACCCGACGACTCGACCGCCGATCTGATCGAGGATCTCATGGTGAACATATCGAGGGCGGGAGATATGAAGCGAGGGGCAGATCTGAGGACTGCGATCCAGATCATCAGATCCCTTTCCCAAACGGAGTTCAATCTCCTGAAGGAGAAGATGTCACAGGTCACCTGTCTCAGCGAGCTTGAATCCGCTGAGGAGATGAGGGAGCTCAGGCCCGGGGATTACCGACGTATGATCAGGGAATACAGGAAAAGGGGGGATCGCAGGAGGGTTGCCGAGCTATACATGGACGAGGGCAGATCCCTTTGGGATGAATCCCGATTCTTCAGAGCCAGGAGATGCTATAGGAAAGCGGCTAAGCTGTTCAGGAGATGCGCTGAGGATCTGCTGAAGGATGGACCTTCCGCCGATGCGGCTAAGCTGTTGATGAGCTCGGCCATGGCCTACAAATCGGGAGGTCGAAGGAGAAAGGGACGCAAGATGCTGGAGAGATCGGCGTCGGTCTATCGATCTCTGGCCGAGAGGGCAGCGATCGAAGGTGAATGGGCCTCAGCAGCGCAGTTCTATCTCAAAGCCGCCGATGCCTATCAGACGGCTCTAAGGGAAATCGAGAGGAGGGGAATGACCAAAAAGGCGATCACGGCCTATTATACGGCCGCCCAGCTCGCCCTTGAGGAGGATCAGCTCGAGGAGGCCTATACTGCCTGTCGTCAGGCGGTCAATCTCTCATCGGGGATGGGCAGATGGTCGCCTGCTGATCAGGCGCGAAGGTTGTTGGCCACAATAGAATCGAAGAAAAGGAGGACGGTTGAAAGTTGAAGATAGATGATGTCATTAAAAGCGAAAAGATCAGAAACTGGATCCTCGCCCAAACCGGAATGGGTGAGGAGGGGGAGGAATTCGGGCCTAGGGAACAGATGCCCGTCATCACCATCTCCCGTCTCCTGGCAAGCGGCGGGAGGGATATAGCGGTCAGGCTGAACAAGATTCTAGGGTGGGAGCTATGGGATAGGGAGATCGTAGATGAGATCGCCACCAACGCAAACGTCCATAGAAAAATGGTCGAGCTTCTGGACGAGAGACATCAGACGGAGATAGAGGCGATCTTGAGGGCTTTCTCCAAGGAGAAAACGATCGACCGTTACGTCTATCGGAGACATCTCGTTGAGACGATCTTCACCATCGCCCAGCGGGGAAAGGCGATCATACTGGGTCGCGGGGCGAATTTCATCCTTAATTGCACCCGCTGCACGTTAGCCGTTAGGATCGTCGCTTCCATGGAGTCGAGGATTAATAGGCTGATGCAGAGGGAGAATATATCCGAGGATGAGGCCAAAAGGAAGATCCTTCGCTCGGATAGGCAGAGACGGGACTTCGTCAAGAAGATGTTCAGGTTGGACATAAACGATCCGATCCACTACGACCTGACCATAAACACGGATTATATCGGCATTGAGGAGGCCACCGATGTGATCATAACCGCCCTGCGCGCCAAGTTCCCACAGGTGCTTTAAACCTTATCGCTCATATTATCGCTGAGTGTAGCGGAGATTTTTAAAGCTACCGTCCGCCGCTTATAGGTCATTTATCGTCATTTGTCGTCATTGATAGTCATTTGTAGTCATTAATGACGGCGAAGCCAAATGACTTAATGACTACAAATGACGGTTGAGCTGTGGACGGCGGACAATTGGCCATAGATACTACACTCAAGGGAAATAAGAGCGATTAATTTAGGACTTAGGACGTTGGACCTTGGACTTCAAAAGGATACTCCTCATCAGGAGGGACGGCATAGGCGATATGCTCAACACCACGCCGGCCATCGCATCGCTTAGGTTGAGCTATCCGGATGCAAGGATCGTAGTTGCCTGTTCTCCTCCCCAGGCCGATCTGCTCAAACACAATCCCGATGTGGACGAGACGATAACGCTGAGGGGCTTGAAACTCGTGAGTGAGGTAAGGCGGCTGAAACCCGATCTCGCCGTGGCCGTCCAAAACGCATACCTTTGCAACCTGACCGCTGCCTTCTCCGGAGCGAGGATCAAGCTCGGATGGAAGGGGAAGCGGTTCTCATCCCTCCTCTCCATTCGCGTTCCATATCGATATGTCAAGGGCGAGGTCCATGAGGCTCGAAGGAACCTCGATCTCATCGCAAAAGTATGTGACAGGTTGGCGCCTCTGAGGCTCAAGCTCGCCCTGAGGGAGGAGGAGAGGGAAACCGGGATGCGGGAGATCATTCGGGCGGGTATAGACCCGCGACGGCCATGGTGCGCGATACATCCCGGCGGTAGCTCCTGGGATAAGCTGTGGCCACCCGATGGGTTCGCCCGAATTGGGGAGAGGCTCTCGGAGAGATACGACATGCAGGTGGCGATCATCTTCGGCCCAGGCGAGGAGGGGATCGCGGGTGAGATCGCCTCCCAGATGCGGATCAAACCGGCTCTGATACAGCCCGAAAACGTGAGAAGCTTAGTGGCCGTGATAGCTCACGTTTCACTCTTCATCTGTAACGACTCCGGACCGATGCACATCGCCGCCGCTTTGGAGGTGCCAACGCTGGCGATATTCGGCCCCACCGATCACGTCAGATGGCGTCCCTTAAGCGAAAAGGCCAAGGTGATCAGGCGCGATCTCGGCTGTTTCCCCTGTAGCGCCCATAAATGCCGTCGCGGCTATGAGTGTATCAAGAGGTTGCCCGTCGATCTGGTCTGGAAGGGGCTCGAGGAGATGTTGGAGGATGAGGATATTGGTGTTGAGCTTCTCACACATAGGTGATGCCGTCCTTTCGACCTGCGTCATCCCGCCTTTGAAGGACGAATTCCCCGGCTGTCATCTCTCATACCTGCTTAATCCTAAACCGGCGCCGGTTCTTAAGGGCGATCCGAGGATCGATGAGGTGTTGATCTACGATAAGCGCCATCTTCACAGGGGATTGAGGGGAAAGGTGAGGCTGATAAAGGACCTGAAGGATAGGAGGTTCGATCTCGTCGTGGATCTGCGCGATGCGCCGTGGTCAAGCCTTATCGGACGGGAGAGATGGAGGATAAGGAGGGAGATCAGGCGGAGCAGAAGACATGCCGTTCAGAGATATCTAGACGTGCTCAGAACACACGGAATAGATGTCAGGGGGGCGAAACCTGAGATCGAACTCAGAAGTGAGGAGATCGAATCGGCCGATCGGTTTCTCGCCGAAAGGGGGGCGGATGAGGGGGAAAGGTTCATCGGAATACATCCCGGCGGCGGGTGGCCCTACAAGCTCTGGGGGACGGACAGATTCTCGGAGCTGGCCGAACGGCTCTCGGAAAGGTTGGGGCTTAATCTCCTGCTTTTCGCGGGCCCCGAAGAGGAGGATTTGGCCGAATCGGTTGAGCGAAGGATCAAGGGGAAGGCGATAAAATGCGTCGGACTGCCCCTGAGAACGGCGGCCGCGCTGATGAGACGATGTTCGATCTACGTGGGAAATGACACCGGCACCACACACCTCGCCGCGGCGGTGGGGGTGCCGACCGTCGCTCTCTTCGGGCCGACGGACCATCTGCGCAGTTCTCCCTACGGGGAACGCGTCATCACGATCGTCGGCAAGCTCAGGATGGATTGTGCTCCCTGTCACCCGGGAAGGCGTCCCGGAGGCTGTGGGATCAAACCATGTCCCGTTATCCGATCGATAGGCGTCGACGACGCCCTCAAAGCCTGTCTTGAAGCCATAGCACGTTGGGATGAGGTGCGTAAGTATGAGGGATGAAATCGGCAGCTATGTCTCAAGAGAGGTGAAAGGGAACGGTATACACATCAAAGCCTCTAACGGGAAGATGAGGATCACCATCTGCAGTCGTGAGATCGCCAGAGTTCAGGTGTGGCGGGGGGAAGGGCCGAAACCCAATCCCGCCCTGCCCGAAAGGTCGTGGGGGCTTCCCTCGTTCGAATTGAAGGACGAGGAGGATCATCTGGAGATAACCACCTCATCGATAAAGCTGAAACTCCACAAATCCCCTCTCAGATTTGACCTCTTCTCCCGCGACGGCCATCCCATAAACCTCGACGCCGATGGGATTCGCTTTGAAGGAGGGGTAACGAAGATCTCACGAAGGGCCGAGGAGGATGAGGATTTCTTCGGATTCGGGCTTCAGTTTCATAGCTTTAACCATCGGGGCAAGCTTCGATTTCTGAAGGTGACCGCCGATCCGAAGGAGGATAACGGCCAGTCCCACGTCGTCGTGCCCTTCTTCCTCAGCTCCCGAGGATATGGGATCCTTGTGAACACGCATCTCTACTCGACCTTCCAGATGGCTGAGGGGGAGAATCCCGATACGGTTGTGATCTCCACCCCGGGCGATTCGATGGATCTCTTTATGATCTATGGCCCTTTGCCCAGGCAGATCGTCGCCCGATACGTCGAGATAACCGGCCCTCCGGCCATACCTCCCAAATGGGGGCTTGGGTTCTGGTACAGGATGAAATCCGGATGGAAGGAGGATAAGATCAGGCATGTGGCCGAGGAGTTCAGGCGTAGGGGGATACCATGTGATGTTATCGGTCTTGAGCCGAGCTGGCAAACGCATGCCTATTCCTGCTCATATGTGTGGAATAAGTCCGATTTCCCCGATCCGGATGGGCTCATCGAATGGCTGCATGAAAGGGGGTTCAGGTTGAATCTGTGGGAGCACGCATACGTCCACCCCTCATCGCCGATCTATGAGGAGATCAAGCCGCACTCAGCGGATAGGGAGGTATGGGGTGGTTTGGTGCCCGACTTCACCGTTGATGAGGCCCGTAGGGTCTTTACGGAATATCACGAGAGGGAGTTCGTGAGAAAAGGCGTGGACGGGTTTAAACTGGATGAATGCGATGGATCGGATTTCACCGGAGGTTGGTTCTTTCCCGATGAGACGAAGTTTCCGGGTGGGCTTAAGGGGTCGGAGATGCACAATATCTTCGGATTTCTCTATCAGGATGCCATACATTCCGTCTACCGCAGGGCGAACAGACGAACCTATCTGCTGTGCAGGGGCAATTTCACCGGCTCACACCGGTATGCCACATGCGCCTACAGCGATCTCTATGGCTTTCGGGAATATCTCCGGGCCTTAGTTAACAGCGGATTCACGATGACGCTTTGGTGTCCGGAGGTCAGGAAAACGAGCTCCGCCGAGGAGTTCATAAGGAGGGCCCAACTTATGTTCCTCTCACCCCTCGCCATGATAAACGCCTGGGCGGACGGCATCACACCCTGGAGGATGGGCAAAAGATGTGAGGGCATCTTCAGAAGATACGCCGAGATGAGAATGCGACTTCTGCCCTATATCTATTCCGCCTTCTGGAGGGCAAGGGAGGAGGGCGTACCGGTCATAAGGCCGCTCTACTTGGATTTTCCCGATGACCCCGCCACAAGGTCGCTGGATGATCAATACATGTTCGGCGATTCCATGATGATCGCCCCTGTGATCCAGAAAGGGCCTAGGAATATTCACCTGCCGCCCGGAAAGTGGATCGACTTCTGGTCGGGCGATATCTATGAGGGGCCGGATGACATCGAGTATGAGGTTCCGATCGATCTGATACCGATCTTCGTCAGAGCCGGCGCCGTTGTGCCCATGGGGCCGACGATGAACCACATCGGAGAGAGACATGAGGATGAGCTGACGCTTCTCCTTTATCCTGGAGGAGAGAGCAGATTCACGCTGTATGAGGATGACGGAGTCAGTTTCGCCTATGAGAGGGGCGAGGTGGCTCGCACATATATCCACCACGAGGAGAGAGAGTGGGGATGGAGGCTGAGTATCTCAGCCGCCGACGGCATATATGCCGGCCAGCCGGCCTCCAGAGTCATACGGGTCGAGAGGCAGGGGAGGAAGCCCGTACGGGTGGAGCTCGACGGTGCCGCTGTTCCAAAACGCGGGGAGCTGAAGGATGAACTGGGATGGAGCTACGATCTCACAACGGGAACCCTGAAGATCTGCTGCGGACGGGTTCCGGTCACCAGGAGCTGTGAGATAAGGGCGTCGTTTGATGAAGAGGGGAACATGAGCTGATTTTCGCGTTTGTAGGTGTGCCATATGCTCGTGGCAGACACTTTTCGATCATGTAGGGAGGTGAATCGAGGATGATACCGACGGTAGCCTGGATGATGCTGTTAATCGCCTTAAGTCCAAACGGGCATTACGTCCGATATGAGGGCCAAACGCTTCTTCTAGTCGGCGACAGCGGAACCCAATGCATCCTTCAAAACCCGAACATAGATTACCGGCTGCCTGGCAAACCCGGGGAAGGAGTATGCCGTGTATTCGATCTCCGGGAGTTCCTTCACACTTGATCTATCTCACATCAACGGCAGAACGTTTGTGGGGCGTTTTTACGATCCCAGGACGGGACGGTATCTCAAGGAGTTCACCTGCTCCGGCGGCAAAAGTGTGAGTTTCGAGAAACCCGACGCCAGAGACTGGGCGTTACTCCTCCGGCCGCGGAGGTGAGCTGTCGCTTGACATCCGATCAGGGGGACTCTATAATCCTGGCAGGAAAGGCAAGAAGGTAAAATCATGAAGGTGAGAGAGCTTCAGGAGATAGTTGAAAAAGGTGAAGATGCCTTCACCGAGTTCAAGGACGAAAGGGCACGTCCCGAGGATATAGCCGCCTCGCTCGTCGCCTTCGCCAACGCTCAAGGGGGAAAGCTCATAATCGGCGTCTCCGACGAGGGGGAGATAATAGGAGTCGGAGATCCGGATAGGCTGATGCAGAGGGTTGACCAGATAAGCTTCAACAACTGTGAACCCCCCATCACCTGTTTTCAGGAGAAGGTGAAGGTTGATGCTAGGATCGTCATCGTCGTCCATATCCCTCAGGGCGGACAGAGACCTTACCGGACAAACCGAGGGATATTTTACATAAGGACGTCCTCAGGCAGAAGACAGGCGACAAGAGAGGAGCTGCTCAGGATATTCCAGGAGGCGAGGGCTCTAAATCCCGACGAGATACCTATCCCCGAAACCTCCATCGGGGACCTGGACATCCGCTCGTTCGAGGGCTTCTTCAGGGAAACGTTCGGGCGAACTCTCGACGAGGAGGGGGTCGAGGTGGAGCGCGTCCTCGTGAACATGAAGCTGATGAACGATGAGGGATTACTCACCACCGCAGGTGTGATCCTCTTCGCCAGGGAACCTCAGAGGTATCTCCCATGGGCGAAGATCCATATCGTGAGATTTGAGGGAAAGGAGATCGGCGAGAGATTGCTGGATCAGAAGGAGATAACCGGAACGCTCTTCGAGCAGCTCGAGGAGGCGGAGAGGGTGCTCAAGAGCCACATCAAAGTGGCGGGGAGGATAGAGGGGTTCAAGAGAAAAGATATACACGAGATCCCGCTTGAAGCTCTGAGGGAAGCGGTGGTGAACGCCGTGGCACATAGGGATTACTCCATCCGGTCACATATAAGGATCTTCATCTTCGACGATAGAATCGAGGTGAGAAGCCCTGGAAGGCTTCCGAACACCGTGACGGTGGAGAACATAAGATACGGCATACATGTTGAGAGGAATCCCACCGTAGTCTCGTTTCTCACGAAGAGAGGATTTATGGGGCAGATCGGAACTGGGATAGTGAGAATGATAAGGTTGATGAGGGAATATGTCGGGAAGGAGCCTGAGTTTTACGAACGTGATTTTGAGTTTCACGTGATCTTAACCAAAAAGCAGATCGATGTAGAAGGTTGAAGATGGGGACCGGTATGTTGAAGAACTTCAGGGTTAGGAATTTCAAATCCATACGGGATTTAAGCCTATATCCTAAGAGGATAAACGTTTTCATCGGCGAACCGAATGTCGGGAAATCAAATATATTGGAGGCGTTGGGGTTCCTGTCATTCGGCGCATATGGAAGCTTTGCAAATTTAAGGGAGTTTATACGATGTGAGAACCTCTCCGAATGAGGGAAGCTTCAGGGTCATATTGGAAAAGGACGAGCTGATTCTGCTACATTATTCACTGCTGTCGAGCACGATCCAGAGAACTATCTTTTACCTGACAGCGATCGAATCGAACGAAGACTCGGTCTTGGTGTTTGAGGAACCCGAATCTCATGCCTTCCCCTCCTATACAAAGTTGCTATCTGAGAGGATAGCGCTCGACAAGGGCAATAATCAGTTCTTCATTTCGACCCATAACTCTTACTTCCTCATACCCCTCATCGAGAAGGCCCCTGAGGGCGATTTGGTAGTCTTCTTAACATACTACCGAGATTATCAAACGAGAGTGAGGGCTCTGGAAAATAAGGAGCTTATGATGCTGCTGGAAACCGATCCGTTTGAGCTCTTAAAGGAGAAGGATGATCTGTGTTGAGTGCAATCCGGATAAAGCGCTGATTGAGATGCTTCTTCCAGGATCAAGTCCTAGACATTCAAGCCGTGCCTACGGTAACTCAAGAGTTGTTCTGGAGATTGAGCGGAGGGGTTACGGGATCGGCCTGATAGACGAAGATCCCCAATCGAGCTTCATCAGGAATTTCGTACTGCCAAAAGGGTATCGATTGACGAGGAACTTCATAGCAGAGGGGATTAAAGTCCTGAAGAAGGGGAAAGGGAACATAGACCGAGCTTACAGGGAATCACCTGAATTTCACCGCTGAGGCGACCAGTGCTGCTGCTATGGGCAGTCCGGCGCTCCAAGCAAGCGCGATCACCTCTCCATAAAGATCCGCCGTCTTCCCCACCACGGGGGCGATCAATCCGGCTATACCCCATGCACCGCCCATGCCCAAAGCTGCCACCAGGCTGGCTCCTTCCGGAACGATCGCCTGAGTTCGGGCGATGTTGACGTAATCGGCACAGCGTAACATGAATCCCGCCATGAAAAGGCATGCGAAAAGCGCTATCCCCCTCGTGAGAACAGATGCCAACAGTAGAGGGCTGGACAACAATAACGTGATTACGGTCAGAAACCTCTCGCTCATCCTCATCGCCAGTTTCCCTCCGACGATGGAGCCGACCGCCGTGCCCGCCACGAACAGAAAGACGGCGCCACCACCGGCGCTCAAGGAGGCCCCTCTGGCTCTCAAAAGTATCGGCATGAAATTCACGAAGGCGGTTATAGCGGCCGAACGGAGCGATATCACGGCGAATATCGGGCCTATCTGGGATATCCGAGGCAGTAGATGTCGGCGCAGAGCAAAGTTAATCTCGACCTTCTCCTCAGCGCCTTCGGGATTGACGATGAGCACAGCGACGGCCACTCCCAATCCGAATATCAGCGATGGAAGTAGCCCTTTAAGTGTGCCGAAATGCTGATAGAGCGATACCCCTATCAGCGAACCTACGGCATAACCCAACGTGCCGCCTCCTCCGAATACGGAGAGCCCAAAAGCCGCTTGTCCTCGGGCCAGCCCGGTGGCTAAAGCCGCGGCGCGGGGATGGAATAAAGCTATCCCCACCCCTGCCATCAGCAGGAAAAAGGCAAGGCCAACTGAGGTCGGGGCAAAACCTAAGGTGCTGATGAAGACCGATGTCATCAACACGCCGGCCAGGATCAGACCGTACGGACGTAACCTATCGGTGAGATATCCGAATATGAGCTGACCGAAATTGGCCGTGATGGAGAGAAGGGCAGTGAGAAAACCAACTCCGGTGTTGCTCAGCCCATATACCGTCTTTATGACCGGCCAGAGGGGCGGGATGAAGTTAAGATATCCGTCACAGTTGAAATGAGCGAGGCTCAACGTCACTATGCTGGCGATCCTGTTCCTCTTCATCTCGTCTTATCCCCGCTACCGTCCTACCCTCTCCAGTAGTTCGTCTATTATCCGATCCGCGTCTATCCCCTCGACCTCCGCCTCATAGCTTTTGATTATCCTGTGTCTCAGGGCGGGCATCGCCACGGCATGGACGTCATCGAGCGACACGTTATATCTGCCCCTGCATAACGCCCTCGCCTTGGCCGTGAGCACTATCGCCTGTGCGCCTCGGACGCTGGATCCGTATTCCACGTAACGTCTAACGATATCCGGGGCATCCTGCGAAGGGTGTGTCATCCTGACCAGATTTATGATGTAATCCTCCACATGGGTGGCCACGGGCACATCCCTGACCAGCTTTCGCATCTCCATTATCTCCTCCGCCCCGATCACCCTTTCGGGCATCGGCTCCTCGCCGTAGGTGGTTCTCCGCAGGATCTCGCGCATCTCCTCATGAGAGGAGTAACTGACCTTCAGCTTGAAGGTGAACCTATCCAATTGAGCTTCAGGAAGCGTATAAGTGCCCTCCATCTCGATAGGGTTTTGGGTTGCCAGCACGATGAACGGTTCATCCAGTTTATAGCTTTTCCCGGAGACCGTCACCTGTCTCTCCTGCATAGCCTCGAGCAGGGCGGACTGTGTCCTGGGGGTGGCTCGGTTTATCTCATCGGCCAATATGACGTTGGCGAAGATCGGGCCGGGCTGAAATCTGAAACTTCTTCCGCCATCGGGATTTTCGATCAATATCTCCGTCCCTGTTATATCGGCAGGCATCAGATCGGGCGTGAACTGTATCCTGGAGAATTTAAGGTCTAAGACGGCGCTCAGCGTCCTGACGATCTTGGTTTTGCCGACCCCTGGGACACCCTCCAGAAGCACATGGCCGCCTGCAAGCAGGCACAGCAGTATGCCCTCCACCACATCCTCCTGCCCGACTATAACCTTACCTATCTCAGCTTTGACCCTCTCAGCGTTTTGGCGGAACCAGTGGAGTCTCTCCTCGTTCATCTGCTTCCCTCCGCCAGTAGATCGAAGTATCTTTTGACTACCTCCCTGTAAAGTGGGGGAATCCTTCCGGAGGAGATGAAGCTTTCGGCCGCTTTATATGCCTCGGCGATCGTCCTGCTATCGGGCAGCACGGATTTAACCCTGTATTTTCCTCCGGCCTCCCTACCGGATCTTCGTCCGCCCCCTTCCGCCGTTGAGGGGAGCTCGAATTTACCTTTCCCGATCGGGGGTGAAGCTCTTTTCTCCTCTCCCGATGTGAATTTCTCCCCGCTCACCTCCTTTGCCTTGCCCGAAGGGGTAAACTCTCCTCCGCCTGAGACCTTCCCCCCGATGGCTTCGCCTCTCCCACCTTCCCCGTCTGGGAGGCCCTCTTTTGACGCGAACCTACCCTCAGGTTTCTCCCCTTCCAAGCCGAGCATGCCTATCCGTAGTTCACCCTCCCTTATCCTGGTCAACATCATCTTCAAGATCTGAAGATCATCGACCTTAGACTCGAATTCGGTCAGCGCCCGGGCGAGATCACGCAGCGATTCGGGGGAAAGCGGGTTTTGGGATGCCTTATCTAGATTTTTCGCCAGATCACCGTCCAGTATCTTAAGCCTTTCAAAAAGCGTCCTTAAAGCCCTTTCGAGTTGAGGGAGCATCTCGGGGGGTATCCTATCATTTTCGAGATCTGACGCCACCTTTTCGATGATTCTAGAGGATCTGTCGATAGATTTTGGGGTGAAAGGCAGGGAGGTTTTGAGGATCTGTGAGATCTCCTTCATAGCCTCATCGGCTTGAGATGCCTTCCTGTATTGTCGCTCCACATCCGATTCGAGCTCAGCAAGCTTTTTCAGCGCTTTGGTCTTATCGAGGTGGCCGTCGCGCATGATTTTCACCGTTCGCCGGAGGTTTTTCGTCAGCTCTTCGGAACTAAGCCTCTCAGCGGGCAATAGCGAGAGGGATTTCGCAACTTCAGCGATCGCCTCACTCTCTCTCGGGTTTATCCTCGGGGTCATATGGTGCGGGATGAGACGAACGGCCAAGAACATCATCGGGATAAACAACAGGGAGATGATAGCCCTTTTGGGAAGCCGAAGCGGAAGCTTCGTTTTCAGATCGATTCGTTCAAGGTGCTTCAGGGCATCGGCTATAACCAGATCGCCGAGATGGGTTTGGATCCTTCCGGATGCGATCTCGTAAGCGGTGGAAACCCTCTCTTCCAGCTCAAATATCCTGTCCATTTCCACAGCGATTGGACCCAACCTTCTGGTTCGGAATAGCGTTATCAGAAACCAGATGGGGAGAAATGAGATCATCAGTGGCAGAAACGATCCGGGAAGATTTAGGAAAAGAGAAGCTGAGACCCAAATAATGATCAAACCTACGGCTATCGGTATGGATAGATCGAGCGATCGGATCACGCGCATCAGAACGATTCGCCTCCGCGCTTTTTTGAGAAAACCCAAAAGCCTTTGGCTCCCTCTCAATTGGACCATCCCCTTATTCAACGTTGGCACGTTAAACGTTAGAACGTTTAACGAGATATGACCGCCTCTAGGATCAGAAGCGTCAGGTCATCAAACTGAGGCGCGTTCCCCATGAACTTTCGCACTTCATGATGGTGTCGAGCAGTTTATCCAGGTCCAGCTGCGAGGTTAACTCCTTGGCGACGCTGAGGAGGGTTTCCAGCTTCTGAACCTTTGCTTCAAGCTCATTCATTTTAATCCGAGGCTCCTAGCTTTTTTCGGGCGTTCCAGACGGCCTGAACGTATTCGTCAGGAAGATCCTGAGATCTCCCCGAGGCCGTCCACCATCTAGGTTTTTCGGTATAGATCCACACATATCTATCGGATCGCTTCAAGGCGGCATATAGCGATCTTTCGAACTCCTCTGGCGTATAGAAGTTACGGCTGAAATCGTCCGTATGCCATCCCATCTTACGCCAATCACAATCCATCCATACCCCGAATCCGAAGCTGAAGACCTTTCTGTATTTTTCGGGATTCGCCACGATCTTCAGCACATCCCTCTCCATCATCTTATAGGTTTGCTCAAACCTATTGACATCCTTGTAAGGGTAGGCGAGCTCACATCCATCTACGATGAGCGACCTGCCGTTTGCCGCCTCTACCATTCCGTCGAGCAGCGGTGCAAGCAGCCCGTAGCTCACATCGGCGAGGTTTTTCCTTCCTCCATCGCTTTGAACCCACGGCAGGCAGTATCCGAAGGTGAGGAAGATAGTGATATCGGGATATTCGGATTGAAAGGCCCTCATCAGCTCCCCGCCCCTCTTTTTAACCTGCAGGGCATATTGGTTCCAGGATTTCTCCTCCCGATACCTCTGCTTTTGATAGTTGAAAAGGGGAAATTTGTACTGCTCTATGTCGAACAACACCCCACTGCATCCCCCTTCGCGGGCGATTTTAGCCGCCAGTTTGGCGTTGGAGATTATGGCCGAGAAATCGTCGAACCAATCCACATCGCCTGGGGTGACGTTAAAGCGTAGGAAGTTGTATTTAAACCGCTGGAAGGGCGTGTTTTTCAGGTTTTCAATGGCATGTTGCACCTCTTCTTCGCTGAACCTCTCTCCACCCCAGCATTCCCAGGTGAAGCTGCCTGTGCTACCGTCCGGTTTACGGCAATTGACGTGGAAGACACATCCGTCAAAGGGGGTTTTCTCCATTTCGGATATATGTTCCCTGATGAAGCTTGTGTCGGGTTCATCCCATCCGAACTCTATCAATCTCTTATCGGCCGGCTGGGGTGAAGCGGTGTTCAACACGAGACACCCCAGGGTTATAAACTCCATCAGCATAACGCACCTCGTTGAGAAATAAAAAGCGGCCCATCGTACGGATGAGCCGCTGTTGGTATTTCGATCACCTCGATTATAGAGAGGGGAGAATCCAGATCTCAGTCCTTCTGTTTTTGGCAAGCCCCTCCTTGGTTGTCTCGGTCGATATCGGTTCGGTATGGGCTCTGCCGTAGACCTCCATTTCGTTGGTGATGCCTTTTCCTTTAAGATAATCTGCGACCGCTTTAGCCCTGGCCGCTGAGAGATCCCAGTTGCTCCTAAATTTGCCGCCCAGGACCGGTCTGCTGTCGGCGTGTCCGACGATTTTCAGCTTTGCGTCCGGATATTTTTTGATCAAGGCGATGGCCTTATCCAACTTTGCCTTTGCCTCGTCCGTGAGATCGGCCTTGCCGCTATCGAAATAAACGACGATCGGTTCTTTCGTCAGCCGCTCGATGATCTTCTTCTGTGTTTTCTTGACCTCCTCGATCTCCCTGACGGCTACCCTAGCAGCAGTGGCGGCGCGGTTGATATCCCTGCTCATCCGGTCGGCAGCCTTAGCCATGGCCTTTCTCACCTGGGCATCGGCGTATTTTTTAGCGTTCTCTTCGGCCTTGCGGGCTGCTTTCAGGGCTTCGTCCCTTACGGCTTTATCGCCCTCTTCGATCTTCTTGGAGGCCTTCTCCATCGTGTCAGCATCGCCCTGCTCGGCGGCCTTTATCGCCTCCTCACGAGCGCTTTCGATCTTCTGATTGAGGTTGGCAACGGCGTTATCCAGCTTTTGATCGACATTACCGATGTTGGTTTTGAGCTCAGCCAGGTCTTTGGCGTTCTGCTCCTTATACGCGCTGAACTCCCTGTTGAACTCCTCCTTCTTTAAATAGCCACAACCTCCCACGGCCAGAGCCAAAACCAGCAAGGCGATCATTAGGTATAATGCTCTCTTCATTTGGTTCCTCCTCAGCTCTAAAGATTACCTTAGCAGCTCTCACTTTCAAGCATATTTTAGCATACTTCAGAAACGAATACAAGTGAAAATGCAGGGACGAGAGATCTTTCTAGGGCGAAAGATTTTTTCGCCCCTACTTCAGGCGTATCAGGCGGACCTCCCCAGACCCGATCTGAAGGGATATCGTCCCGGTCGGAGATGAGATGAGGCGTTCACCGGTTATGAGCTCATCGGCTTCATTCACCCTCACAGGCAAACTCAGCTCGGTTCTCTGCACCTCATCGGTCGGGTTGAGCAGTGTCAGATAGAAGACCTTATCCTCAAAATCGCCGAACCTCTCGATATACACGTTCGGGTTATCCCCTCTCACACCCGTCACAGGTTCCCATCCCGCCTGTGCGATCAGCCTGATGAGGGGTATATACTTCTTAAAGAGGTTTCTATCCCGGTTATACCACTTCGGATTGCGCCAGTAGGGGTCTTCGGCGGCGTTATGACTGAACATGCTTGGAAAGATCCCATAGAACAGACATCTCTTCATATACACCTCGACCTTATCGCTCGTGAATCGATCGAAGAAGGTGTTCATAAGTAGAAGATAAGGCTTTTGATAGCATATCGCCCGCCGATAACTCATCCTTTCGTCCGACTCTGGTACCAACTTTTCCCCTCGCATCCAGTTGACCTCTGTGCCCATCACATCCAGCAGATGTCCTAGGAAGCCGAACCTCCAGGGCACGGCATTAGCCATCATCAGCTTGCCACGCCGATGTATGTCCTCGCTGATGTAGCGCGTGAACTCATATGTGGAGAAGATCTGAAGTATAATGGGTCTTCCGCTCTGCGGATCGAAGGTGAGCGGTATGCTTACATATTTGAAGTGTTCCCTCCGAAAATTCTTATCGCCTCCCCATCCCTCCAGCGAGTCGAGATATTCGCCGTCCAACTGGCCGTTTTCACCGCTATAGAGCTTGTCTCCCATCTGCGGAGTGTAGTTGAGGTGTGCCTTGTTGAGGGTGTGGTAATCGTCTTCGGGTATATCGGGGTTCGGGTTGAGCGTAAAGACGGCGCCATCGCACCATGGGGCGTTCCTGATCCTCAGTATATACCTGCCGTTTCGATCATATGCGCCACAGAGCTCCGTCGCCCGTGAGATATCCCTTAACCTCTTATCCAGGCTGTGCATATTCCTTTTGAGGAACTCCACTGCCCCCTCATATGTGCGGGGTATCCCTTTGGGCATCCTCTGCCAGTATGTCATCGGCTCGGTATACCTGAAACTGTAAACTCCGATTTGATCGTCGAATCTGATATTATTGGTCCCCTCGTGGAAAGCGGAGCCGAAATCCTCATAACCCTCAACCGTGGAGATATCGGTGAAGGGCATCCATATACCCTCTCTCTCAACCCGCTTGACGAAGAACTGAGGGAATATATCGTAATACCTTTTGAGGGCGCTCCTGAAACCCCATTCGGGATCGGCCCTGTAGATCACGAGTGAGAAATCGGCCGAGGAGGGATATCGGATGGACTCCGCAACTAAACCGAAGTCGAAGGCGGCATATATCTCTCCACTCCCACCGTTACAGGCAATCCTGTAAAGACGAGGCCTATCCATAGGGATCCCCATGACCAAATCCGACCGGCCATCTTCCACACACCCTATCGGGTAAAGCGATATATATCCCGTCGCCCCGGCCCCACAATAGGCGACGTTCGAATACTCCTCCTTCCCCTCTATCTTTCTCGACCTACGGACGTAATCCCACCATCTCCATCCTATTTTGAGTATCGGCAGTCCGACGTATAAACTTATCGCCCGATCCTTTCCCGTCAGATCCTTCACCCTGCCGTCTAAACGAAGGTGGGATTTTAAACCCGATATCTCAAGCTCGATCCGGAGGTTCAGCGACGGAAACTCCCCGGTGAAGATAAGTTTCCCCTCCTTATCCCTCTGGATCTTTCCCACAGCGGCTATGAAATCCGAGTTGGCGGCGAAATCGCGGGCGTAGATCCAAGGACGATTTCCCTCAAAGATCGTTCTCTCCCCACATCTCACACGGCTCAATCGACCGTCCTCTCCCAGGGTTAACTCCAGCTCGTCTTCGGTCGTTATCCTGAACTTTCGGGTGATCTCGCCCGATTTACCCCTTTCAAGTCTGACGAACTGACCGTCGAACCAGAACGTTCCCTCCGTGGATTTGAGCTCAACCAATCTGAGATCGTCGAACCAAACCCTCCCTCCATGTCCTCTGAAAAGGGCATAGAGATAAAGCTTTTTTATAGGCTTTTCGGGAAGTATAAAGCGTTCGCGATATTCCCAATCATGCGTTCCAGTGCTGAAACTGACCGTCTGTCCCCAGAGGGGCGCGCCATCGGAGTAGATGATATCGACATAGAGGGAGTAGTTGCTATCGGGCGATCCGGAGACGGAATCGGCCTTGCTCCAGCCGCTCACGAAGACCGGCCTTGGCGACTTCTGATTCAGCTCCACCACCTGCTGTGCTCCGCCTCTTCTTCCGCTGCATCTTATGCTCATCTTTCCCGATCGCCGGTTTCGATCGTCCAGTTCAAAACCGCTCTCCCCATATGAACTCCATCCCTTCACCTTCCCATCCGATATCTCCTCAAAACCGGGATTTGAAAGGAGATTACGGGATGAGAGATCGGGACGGACGAGGGATTTAACGACAGGCGTTTCATCCGTTCCCATCAATCCCGAGCAGATCAGCATGGTTATAAGGCAGATCATCTTCGACCTCCTCTTGAATCCAGATCCCTTTCAGGTTAAGATTATATCACACCACTGATGCCGTGTCTAAGGGATTCGGGTGAGTTGATCGACATGAAGGTGATCTGGATTGTTGAAGATGAGCCCGACATAGCTGAGCTCGTCGCACATAATCTGCGGAAGGAGAAGTTCAACACTAGGATATTTCAGGATGGGGAGGAATTTCTCAGCGCTCTGAAATGGGAAAGGCCCGATCTGGTGATACTGGATCTGATGCTCCCCGGCATAGACGGACTGGAGATCTGCAGGATGATGAGGGATGAAGGAAGAGCGAGATCCATCCCGATAATTATCCTCACGGCGAAGGGAAGCGAGGTAGATGTGGTTCTAGGGCTTGAGCTGGGTGCCGACGATTATGTCGTCAAACCCTTCAGCGTCAGGGAGCTTATCGCAAGGGTGAAAGCCGTGCTGAGGCGCTCAGAACCATCGTTTCGGGATACCCCCTTTAAGATCGGAGGCCTGCAGGTTGATCCTGAAGGATTTTCAGCCAGCGTGGACGGAACGCCGTTGGACCTCACCTTCGCCGAGTTCAGATTGCTTTCCCTGCTCGTCTCAAAGCCCGGAAGGGTTTTCACCCGAAGACAGATCATAGACTGGATATGGGAAGGGGAGAAGGTGGTCGTTCCCAAGGCCGTGGATGTCCATGTGTCAAACCTCCGTAAAAAATTGGGGAGATACGGCGATTTGATCAAATCCGTCAGGGGAGTGGGCTACAAATTTGAGGCCTAGATTCGGAATCACATGGAAATATTTCATAGCCTGTTCTGCCATAGCTACGATCGCTATATTCACCATCGCCCTGCTGATAAACGGCGTGGTGAGGGATCGATATCGAAGATGGACCGCCGATAAGCTTAAGGTTCACGCCCTCTTGGCGGCGGAGATCTTCAAAAATGCCCTCAATGAAGCTCCCGAAAAGGCCGATCTCCTCGCTAAGGAGATCGGCAGATCTACCGGACTCAGGATCACATTGATAGACCCTATGGGGACAGTTCTCGCCGATTCGGAAAGAGATCCGCTCACCATGGAGAACCACTCCGGCCGGCCTGAGATCAAGAAGGCGCTGAAAGGGGAGATCGGGATGAGCACCAGATACAGCACAACCCTGGGGGAGATGATGAGCTATGTGGCGGTGCCGGTAATCGAAGAGGGGAGGATCAGGGGTGTTGTAAGGGTGAGTCTCAAAACAAGGGAGGTGAACCTCCTTATAGGGGAAATCACCGATAGGGTGCTTCTCCTTTCGATCATCATGTGGGCTGTCGCCTTGGCGTTGACTTTCCTCTTCTCCTCACTTTTCTCCTCGTCCGTCAGGCGTATGGTTGCCCTGACCAGAAAGATAGCTGAAGGGGATTTCACCGCCCGCACCGCCGTGCGAAGAAGGGATGAGCTGGGATCACTCGCCGAAGCGTTGAATGAGATGGCTCGAAAGCTTCAGTCGTTGTTTGAGCAGCTTCAGACGAGATATGATGAGCTGAACGCCATCCTTAATTCGATGTCGGAAGGCGTGTTGGTGCTCGATAGAAACCTAAATGTTAAGTTGGCGAATAACCGCCTTGTCGAGATGTTTTCGGTCGAAGGGGATATAACTGGAAGGGGATATCTCGAGGTGATCAGATGCGCTGACCTTAAGGTGATCGTCGATGATCTCATCCGAGAGGGCAAGGTGATAGGGCGGAGGATGAAACTCAGCGGCAGGACCTTTACGGTCAACGGCTCCTCCTTCGAAGGGGAAGGCGGGGAGAGATGGCTTGTGCTCGTGTTTCACGATATCACATCAGATGCCCAGATTGAAAGGATCAAAGCCGATTTCGTCGCGAATGCCTCCCATGAGCTGAGAACTCCGCTGACGGCTATCAAAGGCTATCTTGAGACGCTTGAGGATGAGGAACCCGAAACGCGGAGAAAATTCATCGGTATAATACGGAGAAATGTCGAGAGGATGTCGAACCTCGTCTCCGACCTGCTGTTGCTGTCAAGGCTTGAATCATCGGAACCGCATCTCGCTATGGAGAGGATCGATCTCGGTGAAATATCCGTAGATGTGATGAAGCTGATCGAAAGGGAAGCTGAGAGGAAGGGGATTGAGCTTAACATGGATGTGAATCCCGAATCCATCATCGTCGGCGATCCGTTTTTGATCGAGCAGATGCTTTTAAATCTGCTCGATAACGCAGTCAAATATACCGAGCGGGGTGAGGTGACCCTCAGGATCGACAGGGAAAGGGGAAGAGTGAAAATTCAGGTGTCGGACACAGGTGTGGGGATACCGTCCGAACATCTACCCAGGATATTTGAGAGATTTTACAGGGTGGACAAAGCAAGATCGAGGGAGTTGGGGGGGACGGGTTTGGGACTCTCAATAGTCAAGCATATCGTCCGGCTTCACGGCGGTGAGATCAGGGTTACAAGCTGTCCTGGATCGGGGACGACCTTCACGGTTTATCTTCCTCCCTCAATCTACCAATGATGCTACGGCATCAATTACCCAGGCAAAAGAAGGGGGAACTTTAGCACCATTACTGGTGGTTGCTTTAACCTTAATAGGCTTCGCGCAGGTGGTAGATTAACACATAAGAATTTACTCGGTAATTATTACGGCATTGACTTTAATGCCGGCATGCTGTATAATTAGTTTTGTTGAAAACAACCCACATGGTAGGTGATAAAATGGCAGCTCTAAAATTTCAAAAGCTTGCGAAATCAGAGGAGGCTGTAAAACTTACAATCCGCATACCGAAGACGCTTAAAGAACAAGTTGAAGAAGCCGCTTACCAGTCTAGAAAATCCATTACTCTATTCATCCGCGAAGCCTTAGAGAAAGCGCTAAGAGAACAAGGAGCCACGACATGAAAACCGCATTGGCACTTACCCTGCTTTTGGCCCTTGCTCTGCCGTCCTTCGCCGAGCTCACAAGACAGGATGTAGAGCAGATAATACAGCAAGCCCTTGAACCAATTAAACAAGGGATAACCGCCATCAAACTGGACATCGCCGAGATGAAGGGTAAGATAGAAGCACTTGAAGGTAAGATGGTAACCAAGGACGATATCATCACCCTACAGAGAGAACTGACGAAGAAAATGGAAGAATCAAACGCTAGGGTTAATTCACGGATCGACTCGATGTATTACCAGATGTGGGCTATATGGACGGTGATATTTGTTACTATCCTGGCAGCGATATTCGGTGGCCCCATTTTCGCTCAGTGGTGGCAAAAACGGCAGGAGCAGAGGGAGACTATCAGACAAATAAGGGAGAAAGCACAAGACTTGATGAAAGATCATCCCGAACTAGCAGAGGTATTCAGAAACATCGGGCTGATCTAGTTGCCACGGGGGAAAACAAGCGATAGGGAGGTCAAGGTCAAAAGGGGGATGCCTTTCACCACCCTTTTGTGCTTGCCACTCCAGTGATAGGTCACAAGTTCCATCTTCTTCGCATAGGGCTTGTCCAAGGTGGTGTCATCCAGAACCAAAATTCCCTTCTTTTTCTCCACGAACTCCTTCGCTTCCTGCCACAACGCCTCCGTGTCGGGAGGCTGTCTTTGTAGCAGTCTTGTGAAGGCATCGTGGGCTGGGGCTTTCTCCCCTTGAGGTTGGCATCTTGCTGCCTCAGTGCAGGTGAATACCCTCTGGGTGGCGATGAGAAAATGGATGTAGTCAAGGTCATCGCACTTGGGTGGGTTCATTCGCTTTCCCTCCTATCGACAAAG
>JAGGXZ010000054.1 GCA_021162805.1 Candidatus Poribacteria bacterium | reverse complement strand
CTTATCCCTGCCGCTGAGCACCAACACGAGATCATCCCGTTTGATGTGAACCTTATCCCCCATCTCACACCACCTCCGGCGCCAGCGAGATTATCCTGGTGAAGGCCTTCTCCCTCAGCTCCCTCGCTACGGGTCCGAAGACTCTGGTGCCCAGTGGCTGTCCGGCGTTGTCTATCAGGACGGCAGCGTTATCGTCGAACTTGACGTAGGAGCCATCGGGACGGCGTTTCTCCTTCCTGGTTCTGACGACCACGGCTTTGACCACCTGTCCCTTTTTGACGGAGCTGTCGGGAGCGGCCTCCTTGACGGAAGCCACTATCACATCACCAAGCGAGGCGTATTTCCTCCGGCTTCCTCCCAACACCTTTATGCACATCACCCTCTTTGCGCCGGTGTTATCGGCGACGTTAAGGATAGTCTGCGTCTGAATCATGGTCTCTCCCCTCAGCCCACAGCTTTTTCGAGGATCTTGGAGACCCTCCACCGTTTTCTTCTGCTAAGAGGTCTGGTCTCGATTATGAGAACCTTATCTCCGACCTTACACTCGTTCCTCTCATCGTGGGCGAGCACCTTCTTGGTCCGCCTGACCGTCTTCTTATATCTAGGGTGTTGAAATATTCTCTCTATGGCAATGGTCACGGTTTTATCCATCTTATCGCTGACGACCACGCCCACGCGGAACCTAGCTCTTCCCCTCTTCATGCTCTCTCTCCCTGAGTATGGTTTTAATCCGGGCGATATCCCTCTTGATCTGTCTGATCTGATTTGGATTTTCCAACCTCCCGACAACCCTCTGAAACTTCAGCGAGAAGAGCTGGTCTTTCAGGCGCTCGAGTTCGCTTTGGAGTTCTTCCGTTGATCTCATCCTCAGCTCTCTAGCTTTCATCACACACCACCTGTCCGGACCACAAACCTGGTTTTGATGGGGAGCTTATGGGACGCCCTTCTGAGGGCTTCTCTCGCCACCTCTTCGGGCACGCCAGCTATCTCATAAAGGACTTTTCCGGGTTTGACCACGGCGACCCAGAACTCAGGCGAGCCTTTTCCCTTTCCCATTCTGCTCTCAGCCGGTTTTTTGGTGACGGGTTTATGTGGGAATATCTTTATCCAGATCTTTCCACCTCGCCTGAGATGTCTGACAATGGCCACACGGGCCGCCTCTATCTGTCTGTTCGTTATCCAACCCGGCTCCAACGCCTGAAGCCCGTATTCGCCGTAGGAGACCTGAGATCCTCTGTATGCCAGCCCTTTCATCCTGCCGCGTTGCTCTTTGCGATGTTTGACCCTTTTCGGCATTAACATCTCGTTTCCCCTCGCTTTTACTCTCTGTCATTTATAATCATTAGGTCATTCGGCTTCGCCGTCATTTAATGACTACAAATGACCATCAATGACAACTATATTCATTCTGCGGATCGTCTTGCCTCCCTGCGATCTGATCTTCTCCTACGCCTTCTGCGTCTGGGAGGCGTTGATTCTGAACGGGGTTGAACGGGAGGAGCTGTTTTCTCCTCCTCTGTTTCCTCCTCGGGTTTACCTATGACCTCTCCCTTGGATATCCAAACTTTAACTCCGATCTTACCGTAGACGGTATGAGCCTCGGCGAACCCATAATCTATCATTGCTCTCAGCGTCTGAAGCGGTACCCTTCCCTCCATCTCACGTTCCTTGCGGGCGATCTCAGCGCCGGCGATCCTGCCTTTGATCTCGATCCTGATCCCCTGAGCTCCCGATCTCATGGCGGCGGCGACCGCCCTCTTCATCGTCTGCCTGAACGGAGCACGCCTTTCAAGCTGCAGTGCGATCCCCTCAGCGACCAGTTGTGCGTCGAGCTCCGGCCTTTTGACCTCCTCTATAGCTATCCTGATGTTCTTCCCCGTCAGCTCCATCAGCTCCTGGGTCAGCGCCTCCACTTCGGCGCCCCTGCGCCCTATGACGATACCTGGGCGTGCCGTGAAGATGTGAACGACACACCTGTCCGTCGACCTTTCGACCTGGACGCGGGATATCCCTGCCCTGTACATCCGCTCCTTGACGTATCGTTGGATCATAAGATCCTCATGTAGCCAATCGGCGTACTCCTTTTCAGCATACCACTTTGAATCCCACGTCTCTATATACCCGAGCCTCAATCCCCTGGGGTGAGATTTCTGTCCCACTGAGACCTCCTATCCAAGCTCAAAAAGATCTGATTAGTTTTTTCATGGTTGTTCTCCTTCCATTGAGTCGAGTATAACGGTTATATGGCATCTCCTGCGCCTGATCCTATAGGCCATTCCCCTGGCCCTCGGTCTCCTCCAGTATCTTATGCCGCCTTCGTCCACGAAGATCCTCTCCACGTAGAGGTTCTCCTCGTTATATGAGGGATCTTCCTGCTGCGCGTTGGCGAGGGCCGAGCGGACGACCTTATAGATATGTCTAGCCGCCTTTTTAGGGGTAAAGCGCAGGATATCCAGAGCCTCTTTAACCGTCCGATTACGCACCAGATCTGCCACCAACCTCGCCTTTCTGGGCGCTATGGGTTGAAATCTAGCCACCGCTTTGGACACCATCTCCTCTTCTCCTCCAAACCCAGATCAACCGGTCTTGTGTCCGCCGAACCTCCGGGTCGGCGCGAACTCACCCAGCTTGTGACCGATCATGTTCTCCGTGATGAACACAGGGAAGAACTGCTTGCCGTTATAGACGGCGAAGGTATGTCCCACGAAATCCGGAACTATGGTCGAACGCCTGGACCATGTCCTTATGACCTTCTTCTCTCCCGTCTCGTTCATCTTTCGAACTTTTTTAAGCAGCTTCGGATCGACGTATGGCCCCTTCTTCAGAGATCTCGGCATTATCTACACCCCCTTATTTCCTGCGAGAGACTATGAGCCTGTCTGAGGGTTTCTTCCTTCTGGTTTTATATCCTTTCGTCGGCTGTCCCCAGGGCGTGACGGGATGTCTCCCGCCGTGGGATTTCCCCTCGCCGCCACCATGTGGGTGATCGACAGGGTTCATGGCGACGCCCCTGACGGTCGGCCTTATCCCGAGCCATCTCTTTCTGCCCGCTTTGCCTATGACGACGTTCTCGTGTTCGAGGTTACCGACCTGACCGATCGTGGCCATACATCCAACGGGGATCAACCTCACCTCGTTTGACGGGAGTCTGACATGGGCGTATTTGCCCTCCCTGGCTACCAACACGGCGGCGGCTCCGGCAGCCCTGGCCAATTGTCCGCCCCTGCCGGGGATAAGTTCT
Organism: Candidatus Poribacteria bacterium; assembly: GCA_021162805.1. Taxonomy (NCBI): domain Bacteria; phylum Candidatus Poribacteria; species Candidatus Poribacteria bacterium. Next base: position 2,592 of record JAGGXZ010000054.1, on the reverse strand, counting down.
ATGTTGTGGATGAACGTGCCCAGAGGTATCCTTTCAAGCGGCAGGGCGTTGCCGATCTTCACCTCGGCATCCGGCCCCGACATAACCGTATCCCCGACCTTCAGCCCAAGCGGGGCGATTATATACCGCCTTTCGCCGTCAACGTATTGCAAAAGAGCTATCCTCGCCGTCCTGTTCGGGTCATACTCTATCGCCACAACCTTAGCCGGAACACCGAATTTATCCCGCTTGAAGTCTATTATCCTATACCTGCGCTTATGTCCTCCGCCTCGATGCCTGACGGTTATTCTGCCGTAAGAGTTCCTCCCGCCCGTCTTGGATATGCCCTTAGTCAGGGATTTCTCAGGCTTCTCCTTCGTTATCTCCTCGAACGTATGACCGGTCATAAACCGCCTTCCAGGCGTTATGGGAGCAAATCTCTTAATCCCCAACTCAGCACCCCTCCATCAGATTGTCGTCTCATACAGAGAAATAATGGTACCCTCCTCCAGGGTGACGATCGCCTTCTTCCTATCCGGACGCTTACCTATTCCATACCTATACCTGACCAGATGACCCTTCCTCTTGCCCTTCACCCTGACCGTGTTGATCTTGACGATCTTCCCCTTCACCTCGGGGAAAAGCGCCTCAAGCGCCTCTCTGATCTCAACCTTGTTGGCGTTGATATCGACCAGAAAGGCGTATTTGTTCTGCTCATCCCTCAAAGCGGTGCTCTTCTCGGTCAGGAGGGGCTGCAGGATGATCTTATACGGATCTTTCATGATGAGGCAACCTCCTCCGGCTCGAGTGCGAATTTGGCCTGCAGGTTTTCAAGCGCCTCCTTGGTTATCAGAAGCTTATCGTGCCACAGGACATCGTAGGCGTTGAGATCGCTCCACCGGCAGGTGTGAACTCCGGGTATGTTCCTGGCCGAGAGGTAGACGTTTCTGTCATGGGATTCCAGCACGATCAACACCTTGCCTTCCAGGCCGAGAGAGTTCAGGATCTGAACCATCGATTTCGTCTTGGGCCTTTCGAGCTCGATCCGATCTATCACCTTCACGTTATCGTTCTGGAATTTATCGGCGATAGCATGCATCAGAGCCAGCCGTCTCATTTTCTTCGGCGTGCGCTGTCTATAGCTTCTCGGCTTCGGCCCGAAGGCGACTCCCCCACCGACGCGGGTGGGAGACTTGGCATCGCCCGCTCTGGCCCTTCCGGTATGTTTCTGGCGATACAGCTTCCTACCGCTTCCCTTAACCTCGCTGCGGGATTTGGTTGAAGCCGTGCCCAGCCTGCGGTTGGCCAGATATCCAACCACCGCCTGATGTAGCACGGGAACGTTTATCCTCTCGGTGTAGAGCCTTTCAGACGGATGAATCTCTCCGATGACCTCTCCCGATTGGCTGTATAAGCTAAGCTTTGGCATCTCTCAATCCCCTACTTCCCAGCTTTTTTAGATTTCCTGATTATCAACAGACCGTTTGGAGGACCGGGCACAGCGCCCTTAACCACCAACAGGTTGTTTTCGGGATCAACCTTGAGAACGGATAGATTCTTAACCGTTACCCTCTCACCACCGTATCTACCGGCCATCTTTTTGCCTTTGATAACCCTTGCGGGGAAGGTGCTGGTGCCGATCGAGCCCGGATGTCTGTGATCCTTCTCAGCGCCGTGTGAACCTCGACTGCCTTTAAACCCCCATCTCTTCATAACCCCCGCAAAGCCGCGTCCCTTCGATATGCCCGTCACATCGACCGAATCGCCCTCAGAGAAGATCGACACGTCGATCACATCCCCCAACTTCAGATCGCCCGTCTCCTCGACCCTTATCTCTCGGAGGTATCTGCACGGATTCACATTGGCCTTTCTGAAGTGACCTGCCATGGGCTTGTTGACCGAATGAGGTTTCTTCTCCTCAAAGCCGAGCTGAACGGCCGCGTAGCCGTCCCTCTCAACACTCTTTATCTGAACGATCGGGCAGGGACCGGCCTTTATCACCGTGACGGGAACCACCTGCCCCGACTCGTTGAAGATCTGCGTCATACCGACCTTCTTGCCCAATAAACCGTTGACCATCGCGATCACCCTTACGATAGCAGCTTGATTTTAACGTCCACGCCCGACGGAAGATCGAGCTTCATCAGGGCATCGACCGTCTTAGGGGTGGTTTCGAGTATATCGATCAATCTTTTGTGCACCCTTATCTCGAACTGCTCCCTGGATTTCTTATCTATGTTGGTCGACCTGTTGACCGTGATTATGGTCTTGTCAACAGGCAGCGGTATCGGCCCTGCGATGACGGCTCCGGTTCTCTTGACGCTATCTACGATCTGCTTGACCGATCTATCCAGTAATCTGTGGTCAAATGCCTTCAATTTTATCCTTATCCTCTGGCCGGTCATCATATCACCCCGCGTTACGGCGGCCGGCGATTAACCCGGCCGCCTTCAATTTGAGATCACTCTATGATCTTGGTCACGACGCCAGCACCGACGGTGTGTCCTCCCTCTCTGATCGCAAACCGTAACCCCTCCTCCATCGCTATCGGAACCATCAACTCAACCGTCAAATTCACATTATCACCCGGCATCACCATCTCTACTCCCTCCG
>JAGGXZ010000053.1 GCA_021162805.1 Candidatus Poribacteria bacterium | reverse complement strand
GCTGTGTAAGGTTGAGTATCACCCTCAACTCACGCTCTAAAAAGCTATATTCAAGGGAAATATGGTCGGAATCTTAGGATCGAACTCTTGCGAAGGATTCTCTGAAATGATAAGATAGAATTGAGCGTTCTTATTTACGCAGATTGTTAGTGCAAGGGAGTGAATAGAGATGGAGCTTCATGAACTGGTCATTGAGATGAAATTGTTAGAACGCCGTTTGACCCTCTATGAGGAGAAGTATGGTATCCTTAGCAAGGACTTCTACGAGGCGTTGATGTCGGGTAAACTGGCAAAATACGATGAATACGAGGAAACCCGTACGGATTTCAGCCGCTGGAAGGGAATCTACGAGACCTGGCTGCGGCGCAAAAAGGCTTACGATACCCAGTTAAAACAGCGTGATTTGACCGAAGTCCTTCGCTTTCAGCCCATGTACTGATGAGCATTAATCCCCTCAAATCACTCGACGATTATAGCCGTTTCATAGCCGAACTGCTTAACCGCCCGTCCGTTGAGCATTCCACGGTTGCAGTTTGGTCTACTAGTCCCTACACAGGAGTCGCCGAAGGAGAAGTCTTCTTCGTGCAGGGATTCCGGCTGCGCATGAGAGAGGAATTGGATTTTGAGACAGGGCTTATTACTTCGTATGGGTATGAAGTGTATCGAAGCAAAGAGCAGCTGTATTGGTATGACGATTTCCCTCATCCTCAAGATTCTACTTTAGCATCAACTTTTCCGCATCACAAGCACGTGCCACCTGATATGAAGCACAATCGTATTCCCGCACCGGAGATGAGTTTTAACCGTCCTAATCTTCCAGCCCTCATCGAAGAGATTGAGAGACTTATAGGGGGTATATCCTAGCATCTCATAATGTGAGGTGGAGCAGTTGAAAGATATTCAAGCGAGGAGAAGAGAAGAGGTCTATGTGAGATGCAAGATTATGAAGTGGACGATGATTTTAATCCTTCTACTTTCATCTCTCCTCTCCATCGCCCAGGTTGAATCCCCTCAGACCAAGGAGGAAAGGCTGCGCGAGCTGACCCTCCAGCAGGCCGAACTGGCACTCCAACAGGCCAAGGCGAACATGAACAAAAAGAAAGCCGACCTGGAGGCGATGCAGGAGCTCTTCGACAAGGACGTCATCACAAAACAGGAACTCAACAGGGCCCAGGAGGAATACGATAGAGCGGTCCTGGAGTACGAAAACGCAAAGCTGAAGCTTCAACAGACGGAGCTGGATACCCTCAAGGAGGCATGGCATATAGCGATCCAAAACACAAAACTCTACGAGACCAAAGAGGGGAAGAAAATGCTGGAGGTAACGCTGCAAAACACATCGAAACAGGTCTATCTGGAGCGAACCTCAAAACTCCTGGGGCGAGATGTATGGGTGAGCGCTGATATAGGGAACGTGATGGTATCCATCAAGGACCCCCAGGGAGCCATAATCGCCCAACCCTATGAGCGGATCATACCCAAGTTGGGATATCGGGAATCCAAAACCCTACAGTTCGAGCTGATAAAAGAGGTGCGGGATGTGGTCGTCTCGCTGAAATACATGGACATCACGGACGAGAGGACGATCTATCTTCATTCCGAGGAACCGTATATCACCATCGTCAACTCACGGAAATACAAGGCTTCAGACGGAACGGATCATCTGGAGATATCCCTCAGATACGGCACTCCCGGAGGGGAGGCAAAATCGGAGATGACAGCTATAGAGATAAGCAGGGTGGTCGTGTCGGTGCAGGATGAGATGGGGGCGATAATAGGGATACCGCTTGAGCTCAAGATCCCATCCATCAAGCTCGGCGAGACCAAGAATCTGGACTTCCAATTGAGGAAGAACGTCGATAAGGTCACATTATCACTCAACTATCTGGATAGGGAACACACCAAGACCATCTATCTCGAGCCTGAAACCCGCCATGTCTCCATCCTGCAGGCCAAGAAGTATCGAGCCCCTGACGGGCTGAAACACGTCCAGCTTCTGCTGAAGAACACGTCCAGGACGGAGGTGAGGTCGAGCTCCGCCGCAAATGAGATCAGAGACCTTTACGTCTCGCTTAAAGACGGGACGGGCACGATCATAGCTCAGCCCTATGAGATCAAGGTTGACCTCCTCACTTATAATCAGACGGTGAGCTTGGATTTCACGCTGCAGAAGGACGTGGACGAGGTGACCGTATCCCTGAACTATCTGGGTCGTAACGAGGAGAAGAAGGTATATCTGCAGAAGGAGTCAGCGGAGGATGTGGTGAATATCTCCTCGTTGAGGTTTTCGCAGGAGGGGAACCTCGGCGGTAGCGTATCGTATGATCTCGTTCTGGACAGGCTTGCCGAGACGGAGAGGACGTTTCAGCTAAAGATCATCAACCTGCCAGAGCAGTTGAGCTATCAATTCCTCGACCCTCAGACCAACACGAGACTCTCCCAGCTCAAATTCACCAGGGAACACTCCCGATATACCCTATCGCTCGTGATCTATATCCCCGAGACGCTCGATCTGAGGATGCTGGATAAGCCCATAAAGTTCGCAGTGGCCGTTGTGGGGGATAGGGAGTCAGCGAGGCTCGGAAGGGGAGAGAGATTACAGCTCGGTGAAGATCAGATCAAAGGGATAAAAGGTGGGGTGGAATGGCTTGAGCTTGTTCCCAGAGGGGTTGCGGAGATGGAGCTATGGGCGTCAAATCTCTATCACGAGATCAAACGTGGGGAAAAGGTTACGATGAGCATGACCCTCAAGAACACGGGCACAAAGAGGCTCAGTAAGATAAGGATGGAGACGACGCTTCCTCCGGGATGGAAGGGGGAGATCTCGCCTGAGATGGTAGAGGGTTTAGGTCTAAATGATGAAAGAGAGGTGAGACTCTCCTTCACCCCTCCTGACGGAGTGGACGTGGGGGATTATGAGGTGAAGGTCAAGGCGGGATGCGAGGTGGAGGGGAGATTGATAGAGACTCCTGAAAAAAACGTTCGGATACATATCTCCGCTCCGACGAGCATCTCGATGAGCGCGATATTGGTGATAGGGCTGATACTCATGATCGGCGCCGTAGCATTCTTGACGGTCAAGATAAGCAGAAGATGAAATCAATCTTTCAAAAGCGCTTCGATCTCCTCATCCGCGAATCCAAGTTGTCTGAAAACCATCTTCATGTAACCAGGGGAAAGCTCCTTAGCACCAGAGATAACCGGCGCTGTGAAACGGCGGTTACCGACCAAGCGCTCATAGATAGCGTGGCTTGTTCCCCTCTGGCGGACAAACCGAGCACCACCTCTCTCCAGTAATCTTCTAAATCGTCTGCTGGACATAGGGGGGATTTTACGGGACATCAACTGTAACCTCGAACGGGATTAACACTTGAGACTCTTCGAGGAGAAACTCGCGAAGATGATCCAAAGGCACAGGGCGAATCTCCTTTTCAAGCCCGTTTTCAAGCATATAGCTCAAATACTCCTCACAGGCTTCCCGAAGCATCTCCTTGGCATCCTCGAGGGTTTCGCCCTGACTTGCGACGTTCAGCTCCAAACAAAGGGCAACATAGTATTTCCCGGACCTTTTGGCAAGCCCGGTGCATCTCCTGAGCATGGAGAACACCTCCGAGATCATATGACCGATAAATAGTATAACAAAATCCCCTGGAGGATGCAGCATGAAAAAGATGATTACGTTGATCGGGATGCTGGTCGCCATCAGTTTAGCGTCGGCCCAGGTCTTAAGCCTGGATGAATGCCTGCGTTGGGCAATGGAGAGGAATGAATCGGTCCTGAAGGCGAAACAATCCCTCCGCAAGGCCGAATCACATCTGAGGGAGGTGACCGCAGATCAATATCCCCTCATCTCCCTGACGAGCCTGTATGAGAAGATCAAGGACGAGGAGGGGTATGAGGAAGAGAGCGGATCGATCGAGCTGAGCATATCTCAACGGTTTCTGCGGCTCGGTGCTATCCCTCCTGAGGTGGACGAAGCGTTGGAGGAGGTGCGACGGGCACAGCTTGAGCTCGAGCGGGTCAAAAGGAAGATCGAGTCGGAGGTGAGGGAAAAGTTCTTCAACATGCTTCTAATAGACATGGAGCTTGATGAGAGGAGGAAGATGGAGGCGGAGATAGCGGAGAAGCTGAAGAGGATACGCAAGAGACGGGAGGCGGGATTGCTGCGCAAGGTCAGCCTGCTCAACGCGGAGCTGGAGCTCCTGGAACAGCGGATCTCCATACATGAGCTTGAAAGGGAGAGGGATATAACCACAGCCGAGCTTGGGTCATTGATCGGGTGGGACCCCGAAAGGGAACTGAGGGTCAAAGGGGAGCTTCCGAAGCTGGAATGGAAGCTGGATGAGGCGATAAGGATGGCTCTGCAAAACAGGGTGGATCTGAAAGATCTGAGGGGACAGATAGAGAGGCAGGAGCGGATCGTCAGGGAGGCGAGGCTGAGACGGCTGCCGGAGATTACGGCATCGCTCAAATACCACAACGCGGAGTTCGACCTGAGCCGGTATGGGCTTACATGGGACGGGAAGCTTGAGCTTAAGGGGAGGGTGAAGAGGTGGGGAAGGGAAGAAGAAGGGGAGCGATGGAGAACATCGCTGAGCCTGAACCTTCCCATCTTCGATGGATACAGGGCGAGATCGAAGCTGGAAATGGAGAGAGCGAAGCTTGAGATGTTAAAACTCGCTCTGAGGAAACGGGAGAAGGCGGTAAGGGTGGAGGTGCGCAGGGCATATCGTGAGGCCCAGAGCGCCGAGGAGAGGGTGAGATTGGAAGAGAAGAGGATGGAGCTGAGCGGGGAGAGCTTGAGGCTGATAGAGACGTTGCTGGAGTCGCCAGTGGAGACGCGGGAGATGGGTACGATCTCGTTTGAGACTGCCATAAGGGCGAGGATCTCATTCACACAGTCTCAGAGATCCTATTTCCAATCCCGCCGCACCGCCGTTGAGGCGGTTGAGAATCTGTGGCGTACGATCTTCGTCGGATCTTTCCCTTCCCCATATTAGCGTATCCGAGTATAGGTGCGTCCCATGGCCTTCGAGCTGGGAGCTTCATTCTCGCCTGATGTTTCCTTCAGCATCGCATGAACCTCATCTATAAGTCCTCACTCCCGATTTCCCTTGCTTTTGTGAGGGCAGAATACTACAATTGATGATCAAAGACTTTGTAAAGGGGGGTAAAGAGGTGTAGAGATGCGTTTGAAACCTTTAAGGTCCTGCGTGGTCGGTTGTCGGATGGGATGTATCCATGCGATGGCGATGGCCACGCTTGAGGATTATGATTTAATAGCGCTCTGTGATCTCAAGGAAGAGGTTGCTCGCAGGGCAGCTTTACAGGTGGGATGTCCGGAGGTCTACACGGATTATACAACGATGCTGGCCGAGGTTCAACCCGATGTCGTGACGATAGCGACACCGACAAGCACACACGCGGCGCTCACTTTCCAGGCTATCGAGGCAGGGGTGAAGGGGATCTACTGCGAAAAGCCGATGGCAACCAATCTTGCCGATGCGAAGAGAATGGTTAGGTTATGCCGGGAAAAGGGAATCGCCCTGGTGATCAATCATCAGAGAAGGGTGGGGGCCGTCTATTACAAAATGCATAAGCTTCTGAAGGAGGGAGCCATAGGTGAACCATATTTAATTCGCGGAAGCTGCGGGGGGGATATGCTCAGCGACGGAACTCACATGGTGGATTCCATCCTTTATCTTGCCGATGATTGTGGGGTAAAGTGGGTATTCGGTCAGATCTATCGGGAGAAACCGGACTTATCCGAGGAAAAATCAACCGGTTTCATCCCCTCAGGCGGATGGCGTTATGGGCATATAATCGAGACGGGAGCAATGGCCGTGTTTGAACTGGAAAATGGGTGGCGGGCGGAGATATTCACAGGGGGGATGCGCTTACCTGGGCGTGGTTATCAAGATGTAGAGGTTTTCGGATCCAAGGGGAGATTATGGCATCCGGGCGATCGGAGTGATCCACCCCTGTTGATCTGGAACGAGAAGCAAGGCGGATGGAAGACCGTCCCTATGGATGATCTGCCCGAGGAGCACAAACGATATGATCCGATCACAAACGGCTATCGTCTCTTCGCCCAGACGGTTCGAGAGGGTAAACCTCATCCTCTCCGTGGAGAAAACGCTTTACGCGGGTTCGAAATCCTAATGGCCATCTATGAATCAGCGCGACTGCACGCTAAAATAGAACTTCCGTTGCACCAAGATCGCTTCCCCCTGGAGATGATGTATGAGTTCTAACCGGGTGATCCCGCCCGATCTAGCGGCATAGACGGTTGTCTTGGACATGATATGATATCCAACCGAAATGGGGATAAATCGGATGGAAAAGCTCAAAATTCTGAGATGGCGGAAAGGCGAGTTCCAGTCGGAATGCCATTGGTGATCTCGCGATCAGCCCCTCTCTTAGGCGCTGTTGAGCTCGCAGACCGATACGGCCTAGGAGTTATAGGTTTTCTGAGAGGGGAAAGGTTTAATCTTTATAGCGGCCATGAGTTTATCGTTTAAACTAACAGTCAGAGAGGTGCGACGATGGACCTATCGAAACTGAAGGAGGTATTTCAAAGATATGAGGGTGAGGAGGGAGCGCTCATCCTCATCCTTCAGGATATCCAGGATATCTTCGGCTATCTTCCACAGGAAGCCTTGTATCAGGTGAGCGATAGGCTGAACATACCGATGAGTCGGATCTACGGCGTGCTCACCTTTTACTCACAGTTTTACTTGGAGCCGAGAGGCAGAAACACGATAAAAGTTTGCTTAGGCACCGCTTGTCACGTGAAAGGCGCGCCGAGGATCTTGCGAAAGCTGAAGGAGATACTCGGGATTAAGGAGGGAGAAACGACGGATGACCTCAAATTCACGCTCGAGACGGTGCGATGTCTGGGTACTTGTTTCCTGGCGCCCGTCATGATGATAAATCAGAACTATTACGGCAAGCTTACGCCTCAGAGGGTCGAAAGGATAATCAAGGGGATATAATTATAACCGCTACCGCTTAAAACCGGCCATCTTCGGTCAACCATGTGAGCGGTGGTGGGATACCCTAGAGATATCCTAGGGATCTGAGCTTCTCTTTGATCCTTTCGATCTCCTCTCTCGTCATAGCCTCGATCGATAGTTCGGATTTCACCTCGCTCACGGCGATCAGATCGCGCAGGACATAGACTATAAACTCGTTGACACTCCGATAGCTCGATCCCTCTATCGCCTTTTTTAGCCTCTCATAAAGAACCCTTGGGATTTTAATTGTAACGCGATCATCTTTCATTTCATCTGCTCCGTTTTCTTTTGAGTAACCACTTAAGCTTTTCCCCTATTCCCTTGGGTTTTGGCAACGCCCTCGGCATGATTCGCTCTTATTTCCCTTGGGTATAGTATCTACGGCCAATTGTCCGCCGTCCGCCGCTTGACGGTCATTTGTGGTCATTAGGTCATTTGGCTTCGCCGTCATTTTGAATGACTACAAATGACCACAGAGGGCGGACGGGCTACACTCAGCGATAACTGGTCACCCCTGTGGATATCGTCGGTTATCCTGATGGTAATAATACAACGGGATGTTATCCATGTCCAGAGGAGATACGTATGCACAGAACTTCGCAAAAACTTTTGAAGAATGCAGATGGGGAAAGGCTTAGATGGCATAAGTGATTCAGAGGAAATTCGCGCTCTAATCTATCGCGAATTTGCTCAAAAACCCTTATGCTGCCTAGATT
>JAGGXZ010000052.1 GCA_021162805.1 Candidatus Poribacteria bacterium | reverse complement strand
GCATTCTCCTTTCGGTAACATTATCATTTGACTTGACACGGCTGCCCGCCGCTCTGGCAGGACTTCTCAAAAGTTCATGGGGCGTGAGATGAGGAAAATCTAGGCAGCATAAGGGTTTTTGAGCAAAATCGCGATAGATTAGAGCGCGAATTTCCTCTGAATCACTTATGCCATCTAAGCCTTTCCCCATCTGCATTCTTCAAAAGTTTTTGCGAAGTTCTGCCGCTCTGGTAGGGGTTTTCAACGCTTTTCGCCAGCGCTGTAGTGGCAGGCCCCGTGCCTGCCGGATTCGGAAGCACGCACAGGGGAACGTCCTTACCACGCCTGATTATGCCAAATCATTGAAAAGCCCTGCCCTACCGTTACATCACCCCTACTATAGCGCTTGACGGAAGTGATAGAATGTGCTACACTTATGAACGACAGAAAATCATCAAGACAGGGAGGGTTAAGATGAAGGTAAGTTTGATTTCAGTATTGGCTGTGGTCGGCGCTATGATCTGCGCGGCCGCGTACGCTGATCTCACCGACGGGCTTGTCGGGTACTGGTCGTTCGATGACGGCACGGCCAAGGACAACAGCGGCATGGGCAACCACGGGCAGATCTCCCACGGCAGCCCCAAGGTGGTCGACGGCCAGGTCGGCAAGGCCCTCGATTTCAACGGGGATGACGGGATTGATATCCCCGATGATCCTAGCCTACAGCTTTCTAAGGCCCTGACGGTGGCCGCATGGGTATATCCCCGCTCGGTCGTCGATCCCAAGATCAACCAGGATCACTGCGGCATTTGCTGGAAAGGGCAGAAGATAGGTTGGGGAGCTGACGTCTATAACTGGCGTGTCGCCACCGCCGAGCCTCAGGGGCTGACCTGGGGTTCCTGCGGCGGTGGAACGGAGGGATGGTTCGCCACCGGCAACTGCTTTGCAGATGGGCTTGAGAAGTGGTATCACGTCGCACTGGTGGAGGATGGAACGGAGGGAACGGTCTACATAAACGGCGAGGCCTTAACGGATGATGATGTGACCGGCGGCGACAGACACCGTCCATCGGCGCCCTATGATGTGTGGAAAGGCGAGCCGGTTAGGATAGGCTACGCGCAGGGTCGCGGCGGCGATATCAACACGCTCACCTTCTTCGACGGTATCATCGACGAGGTTGTCGTTTACAATCGGGCGCTCAGCGCTGATGAGATCAAACAACTGATGACGACCCGTCCTGCTGCCGTTAATCCCTCCGCCAAGCTCACCACCACCTGGGGAGCTATCAAAAAATAAAGCTTGAGAGGCCATAGGGGTGCAGGACTTCGCGCCCCTTTTCCAATTTACAGGAGGTGTAAATGCTGATGAAAGCTATTCTTATTTTGTTTTGCTTGCTTATCGGTGCTGTCTACGCATATGCCGATCTGGCCGACGGATTGATCTCGGCCTGGACGTTCGACGACGGCACAGCGAAGGATTCCGTCGGAAATAACGACGGTAAGATCAACGGCGGGGTTGAAGTGACAAATGGCAAGTTCGGCAAGGCACTCAGCTTCAACGGTAAGGACGGTTTCGTTCAGGTCCCACACGATAAAAGTCTGGAGGCGATAGCGAACGGCCTGACCGTCTCGGCGTGGATCAAAGTCAATCAGTTCGTCGATCACGCCGCTGTCATCTTCAAGGGCGAGAAGATAGGTTGGACGAACAACTATGCCTTCCGCATCGCCACTCATGGTTCCAATGGATTGACCTGGGGCGTCTGTATTCCGGGAACCGAAGGATGGTTCCACACTGACAACATCATGGAATCGGGAAAATGGTACTTCGTATGCTTAACGGCCGACGGCAAACAGGCGGTGGGACATATAGCGGGCGAAGACGGCAAAGTAGAGATACCGCCCAGCGGGCAGGGCAATCCTCATGCTATAGCGGCTCCCTACCGAACCTGCCCCGACTTCCCTATAGAGATGGGCGTGGGTAGGGCGGTCGGCGGCACAGTCGGCAACGATCACTACTACAACGGTATGATCGACGAGGTATATCTGTGGAGCAGGGCCCTTTCGGACGATGAGATCGCCCAGTTGGCAAAAGGGGCCAGGCCGAAAGGGGTTTTCCCTGTGGAGCCGGCCGGGAAGCTGGCTACCATGTGGGGATTTATCAAAAGATAGACCGAGTTTCGAGATGGGGTAAGCTTAAAAGCTCATCTCTGACGCGCTGATATTTCATCCCTCGGTAAGGGCGGGGTATTCAGAGTGGAATGCCCCGCCTCCACCCTTGACATATCATCCTTGATGCGTGATACTTAAGAGCGTTTGCGCTTAAAAACAGGGGAAAAGAGGTGTATTATGGGAAAGGTCAGGCTCGGATTCGTCGGTTGTGGTGGGATAGCCGAGTCCCATATGAAGGGGATAGCTAAACATCCCGATGCCGAGATCCTCGGTTTCTGCGATATCAACGAGACAAAGGCGAAAGATATGGCTCAGAAGTATGGTGTCAAAGGCGCCAGGGTTTACACCGATGCCGAGGTGATGTTCAAAGATATCGAGTTGGACGGTGCCTATTTCTGTCTCCCGCCCTTCGCTCACGGCTCGGAGCTTTACGCCATCGAGGCCGGAATCCCCTTCTTCGTCGAAAAACCGATCAACCTATACCTGAACCAGGCCCAGGAGATCCTGGCAGCGGTCAAAGAGAAGGGACTGATGACCAGCGTCGGATATATGAACCGATACAGGAAGGGGATTCAAACCGTTAGGTCCCTCCTGAGGGACGATCCGCCGATACTGGTTCTGGGAGGATGGATCGGCGGAACGCCCAAGGCCGGTCCAGGCGGAGGAATATGGAGCTGGTGGATAATCAAGGATAAAAGCGGCGGTCAGTTCCATGAACAGGTGACCCACACCGTTGACCTGACCAGGTTCCTCTGCGGTGAAGTTGTGGAGGTTCATGCCTTTGCGGCCAAAGGGCTTAATAAAGGTGCTCCGGAGAATTACTCCATAGAGGACGCCTCAGTGGTGAACCTCAAGTTCAAGGGAGGCGCGGTGGCAAACCTGTGGGCCTCCTGCTCGGCCAACGCGGGGGGCGGCGGCGTGACCCTGTCGATCTATGCTAACAGCACGACAGCCCTCTTCACGGGTTGGGAACATTCTCTGAGATTGTTGCGGCAGGGTGAGGAAGAGCAGAGGTTCCCCGGCGAGCCGAATATCTTTGAGATCGAGGATGATGCCTTTATACGGGCGATTAAAGATGGGGACTCCTCCCCGATTATGTGCGATTATGAGGATGGTCTGGGAACATTGAAGGTCACCCTCGCCGCTAACGAATCGATGAGCACAGGTAAACCCGTCCACATCGGGTAAACGGATATGGTAGGGGCGAGGCATTCAGGTGTGGAATGCCTCGCCCCCCCTTGCTTGCCAAAGTAACAGCGTAGGTGCTATACTTTAGCGGATGATCCTTCCAGGGGGTGAGAGCTTGGCCGTGGTTACCATCTCCAGACAACATGCCAGCGGAGGCGATGAGATAGCCTTGAAGCTCGCCGAAAGACTGGGGTACGATCACGTCAACAAGGAGCTGATCTCCGAGGTGGCCAGGCGCGCAAGCGTTCCGGAATCAGAGGTCGAACGTTTCGATGATAGGGCCGAAAGCCCCATATCCAGGTTTCTCTCCAAGCTTTTCTCATCCGAGAAATACACCTCCTATCTGGGGATAGGATCGGCCTATCTGGAAAGCGGCGCCCCTTATTACCTGCCCAGCGTTGCCCTTCTTGAGGTGTGCTCCACGGATCTCCCCTCGCTGGAAAGGGAGGAGTTCGTCAGATTTATAACCGCCACCATAAAAGATCTCCACAGGCGTGGGAATGTGGTGATCGTCGGAAGAGGCGGCCAGGCGGTCCTCAGAGATGAGAGCGATGTGGTCCACATAAGGATCGTGGCGCCGTTTAAGTTCAGATGTCAGAGGCTGGCCGAAAGGCTTGATCTCCCTCTTAAGGAGGCCACCGAAAGGCTGAAGGAGATGGATGAGGGGCGGATGAACTTCCTGAAACAGTGCTTCAACGTCAATCCGAACGATCTATCCCTTTATCACATGGTCATCAACGCGGCGAAGGTAGATCGGGAGACAGCAGTGAGATTTATCGCCGATCTGGTCAGATCGACGGAGGTTGAAAGGTGAGATGGAGGATCGAGGTGGGATATAGGGAGGGCATATTCGATGCCCTCGGACATCTTACCGTGCAGGATATCCGCGATCTCGGGATAACCGGGGTCAGTGAGGTCAGAACGGGAGGGATATACTGGATCGAAGGGGACCTTTCCGAGGGTGAGGTTCACCGTATATGTCGTGAGCTGTTAGCGGATCCGATCACGCAGGAGTATGAGTTTTATCCGGCCGATTTCCCTCCTTCTCTCCCGCCCAATGCATGGGTCGTTGAGGTGAGATACAGGCCCGGCGTCACGGATGCGGTCGGCGACAGCGTCGTGAAGGGCGTTCGTGACATGGGCATAGATTCGATCCGCCGGGCGCGGACCGGTAGGAAATATATCATCAGGGGCAATCTATCTAAGGATGAGATCGAAACCATCTGTCGCCGGCTTCTTTATAACGACGTCATCGAGACTCACGATCTTTTCGGCGGTTAGCCTTGTCCTCGCCATATCACCCTGTCTGGCGGAATTCCCCCTCTTTTCGGAGGGGAAGCCCACCTTCGAGGTGGTGATCGGGGGTAACCCTTCATCAACGGAGGAGTTCGCCGCCGAAGAGATCGCTTTTTTCGCGCAGAGGATGTGCGGGGTGAGGCCTGAGATCGTCCCTGAGGGGTCAGCCCCGCCGTCAAAGGCCATCATCGTAGGCACGCCCGAAAGCTCTCTCCTGATCTGTGGTGTCTCCGGATTCCTTCATCTGGATCGCCTTAGGAAGGATGAGGGATATGTGGTTAGGATATCGCCGGAGAGGATCTACATAGGGTCGAAATCCGCCCGCGGCGTGCTTTACGGCGCCTATGAGCTTATCGAGAGGATGATCTCAAAGGCGACCGGCATGAAGGTGGTGAGTCTGGATTTCCGAATCCCTCGCGTCGGATTTCTGTCCCTGAACGATCGAACGATCAGCTCAGAGCCGTATTTTCCCATAAGGGCGACCCTTGATCCTGAAGATGCGGATTGGCTCGCCAGACACAGGGTGAATTTCAGCTTGGCTGAGGGCGTCTGGTCCGGAACGGGGGTTGACGACGGAATCGCGAGCGCCTTCAAGTATGTCCTTGCCCCGAGATTCGATGAGTATCAGGACGAGCCGTGGCTTGCCAGATGGGAGCGGGTGAATAGACTGACGGAGAGGTTTCGACAGCTCAAGCGCCGCGGGATAGAACCGTATCTTTTCATGTATCTCATGGGCGAGCCGACAAAGGCGCTCATAAGGAATCATCCTGAACTGCTCGGCCAGTCCCTCCCAGGGGATTCATTCGATCGAACCATGCCCTATCACCCGCTCTGCTGGTCGAATCCGAAGCTCAGGAAACTGTTGAGGGATCTGATCAAGGAGATCGTCAGGACGTATCCGGATCTGGCGGGCATACATCTGAGGGCGTGGGGTACCGAGACGAGGCCGTGCAGATGTCCGAAATGTCTGGGACGGGAGGGGGAACTGCTCTGGGAGATCATATTCGACCTCATAGATGCGGCAAGGTCTGTCAGACCAGATATAAAGTTCTGCATATCGGGATACGAAGGCAAATGGCTGAAGGATCCGGACGGCATATATCTCTCCAAGTTACCCCCCAGAACGATAATCCTCAAGAAATGGGGATTGGATGGCGAACCGACCGACGATCCTGAGATACCGGAGGATCTGATAGGGAGGTTTGATAACGGGAAGCATCTAGTGGTGATCTCACACGATGTGGAGGAGGTTATGCCGTTCTGGATGTTCGAGGGGGATCTGTTCGCATCTGGAGTGAGAAGGTATCTAGGAGGGGTTTATGAGGGAAAGCTGGGAGGTTTTACGCTGCAGGGCGGGGTGGGGCTGGGAATCCTGGATAAGATCATAAGCGCGGCCCTCAACTGGTCGCCCGATCTGGATTACCTTTCGCTGGCGCGTAATTATCTCGCCTCGATCTACGGCGTCTCTCCCGCCCTGCATATACTGAAAGCGCTTCAGGCCGACGAACACGCTCTCTCCAGTTATTTCTCGGATTTCTGCGGCACTCTATCGATCACCGGCGGATACGGCAACGGATCGAGGGGGTTCGCCACCAGGTTGTGGGATCTGGTGGGTGAGAAGGCTGTGAAGGACACCCTGTCCATTCCGTCAAGGGAGAAGGCCGAATTCGCCGTCGGGAGATTGACCTCGCTGCTGCCTCAGATCCAGCTTTCGGCGAACGAGATGGCGTTGGCCGTGGAGGAGTCCAGGGGGGTGAGTCGAGAGGGCGGTTTGTGGCTGGAGGATGCCCTGCACATGATGCGGTTCTGGAATGAGTTCTTCGAGGGCAGGCTTTCCCTCGCAGAAGCCGTGCAGATGGGATTCGAATCCAAATCCTCAGACCGGATCGCCGATAAGCTCAACTCAGCCGTAGAGCACTCCAGGGCGATGAAGATCGAGGTGAACGAGATAAACCAGTTCGTGAAGGTCTTCAGTTACACCGATCAATACTGCAGGGATTCCCTCTCGAAGAAGCTGGATGAGGAGGTGAGCTTTATCGAGATCTTCGACCCTCGGAAGCTGGTGCGAATGGGGGAAGGCTCAGCCATGCATGAGGATCATGGGGAGTTGAAGATAGAGGAGCTGATGAACGTGCCCAATCCCTGTAAGGATCGGACGACTTTCATATGGGTGCTCTCCGGTGAGGGCGATGAGGCGGAGATATCGATCTACACGCTCACAGGTAGGAGAAGTATGAGATTCGACCATCTTGAGGCGCAAAAGGGCCGAAACGAGCTGCTCGTTCACATCGACCTGCCCAACGGCATTTATCTCTATAAACTCACGGTCAGAGATGGGTCGAAAAGGGTAAATCGGGTTGGAAAGCTGGCCGTGCTGAGATAGCCCGCCTCTGCGGTATCCGACACGGGCGTTGACAGGTTATGATCCCCGTGATATAATTTTGACGCTAGCGAAAGAGGAGGTTTAAAGGTGAATTCCAAGGATAGGTGGTTGATCTTCGCGCAGATCGTCGTCGGGACTATCTCCGGTCTCGCCGGTGTCGGTATTTCCTATTTGATACTTGACGCCATATGGCGAAGATACCTGATCGGGCTTGCCGATGGAGGGTTCATATATGCCATTCTGATCGGCATCACAATACTGTTGTGTTCCGGGGCCACTTTTGCCTCGGCAGGCGAGGGTGTTTGTCTGATGGGCAGGTTGCGCGGCAAGAGGCATTCCAGACGGCTTCTTTACAAGGGGGCTTTTCTGGGAACATCGGCGGCTGTCGCTCTGATGTCCCTGACCCATGTCAATTGGAACGACATTCTCATTCGCTTTTCCCCGCCTGCAAGACTTATCGTCCAGATCGTCAGGCTCATATGCATAATCGTATCCCTTCCTTTTAGGTTTTTGCTTCTGATCAAGTTTCCGGCGATCCTTCTTTTCGCCGTAGCCGCCCCGGTTGGGGCGCTGATCGCCGAGAAGATCAACCTCACTCAGCCGACTCGTAAGAAGAGGGAGGAAGGGAAGGCATGATCTCCTCCTTTGACGAGGATAAACCCAGAGATGGTTGCGGTGTCTTCGGCATATATGGGCACCCCGATGCCGCCTATCTGACCTATTTGGGCCTTTATGCGTTGCAACATCGGGGTCAGGAGAGCGCCGGAATAGTCACGTCTGATAGGGAGAAGGTGTATTATCATCACGGGATGGGGTTGGTGGTGAACGTATTTGACGATGAGATGCTGGCCAAGCTCGAGGGGGATATAGCCATCGGCCACAACAGGTATTCCACCGCTGGCAGCAGTTCGCTTCAGAACGCCCAGCCTCTGGTGAGGGAGATCGTCGGGGAGACCTTAGGTATAGCCCATAACGGGAACCTCGTCAACGCTCCCTATCTGCGGCGAGAGCTTGAAAATAAGGGCGCCATCTTCACCAGCTCCTCTGACACCGAGGTCATCGCCCATCTGATCGCCCGATCCGGGCAGATCTTCATAGAGGACAGAGTGCTGGACGCCCTTATGCAGGTTCGAGGCGCCTATTCCATACTCTTCATGACGCGGAATAGGATGATAGCGGCGAGAGACCCCTGGGGGTTTCGCCCGCTATGGATGGGCAGGCTTAAAGATGCCGTGGTGTTCTCCTCCGAAACGTGCGCATTCGATGTGATCGACGCTGAGCCCGAAAGGGAGATCGAGCCGGGGGAGATGATCATAGTCACGCCCAATAGAATCAGATCTGTGAGGTTCGCCTCTGAGAAACATGCCTTCTGTATATTCGAATATATATATCTATCCAGGCCAGATAGCGTGGTGTTCGGCGAGATCGTCAATCAACCCAGACGTCGTTTCGGCATGCAATTGGCCCGGGAGCATCCCGCGGAGGCCGATATCGTCATACCGGTGCCCGATTCGGCCAACATCGCCGCTCTGGGATATGCCCAGGAATCGGGTATACCGTTCGAGTTCGGGTTCTACAGAAATCAATACGTCGGCAGGACCTTCATCCAGCCAACTCAGACCTCACGCGAGAAGATGGTCAACATTAAGCTTAACCCGATCAGAGATGTGGTATCGGGCAAGAGGGTCGTGGTTGTGGACGATTCGATAATGAGGGGAACGAGCTCACGCAGGATAGTCAAGATCCTCAGAAAGGGAGGGGCGAAGGAGGTGCATTTCAGGATATCCTCGCCGCCGAATATGTTCCCCTGTTTCTACGGCATAGATACCCCCACGAGGCAGGAGCTTATCGCCAGCAGCCATACGGTCGAGGAGATAAGGAAATACATAAGGGCCGACACATTGGGATATCTGAGCGTCGAAGGGATGCTCAGCTGCGTCAAAAATCCTGATGAATTTTGTACCGCTTGCTTTAACGGGAGATATCCCGTCGAATTCACAGGTCAGAACATCCAACAGTTGAGCTTGGAATTTACCAGAGGAAGAAAGAGGTGATTCAATTGCTTCAAAATCCAAAGGGGAGAGGGATCAAATTTCAGCTCTCCGGGCCGATCCACAGCGTCGGCACCCCCACCGGCAGATACATAATCTACTCGGTTATCATCTGCTGGGCGATCTCGATGCTGATAGGCAGCATCATATCGATGGGGATTGGGCTGGGGGCGGGAATCGGCCTGTTGCTAGTGTTGATGGCCGTTAAGGGGAAGATCATCGGCCGAATAGAGGCCAAGAAGAGAAGATCCCTCCAGGACCTGATCAAAAGATAACGGGGTGGCAGGGAATGGGTGGTCTGACGTATGAAAGCGTAGGCGTCTCCTTCAAGGCTAAGGAGGCGTCCATGAGGAGGATTAAGAATCTGCTGAAGGCCACGTATGACGATTCGGTCCTAAGCGAGCTCGGATATTTCGGCGGACTATATCGGCTTGTGGGATATAAAGATCCCGTGCTCGTCTCCAGCACCGATAGCGTCGGAACCAAGTTGAAGGTCGCCTTCGTGATGGACAGGCATGATACGGTCGGACATGATATCGTGGCTCATTGCGGAAACGATATAGTCGTCCAGGGCGCAAAGCCCATCTTTTTCCTGGATTATATCGGATGCAACAGGATTTCGCCCGATGTGATCGAGTCGGTGGTGTCGGGTCTGGTGCGCGGATGTAAGGAGGTGGGATGCGCGCTGATAGGGGGCGAGACGGCCGAGCTGCCAGAGTTCTATGGCGAAGGGGAGTATGATCTGGTGGGCTTTATAGTCGGCGTTGTGGAGAGGGATGAGATCATAACGGGATCTGAGATCGAACCGGGGGATGGGATTATCGGGTTGCCCTCACTGGGGTTGCATACAAACGGCTTTACCCTGGCGAGGAAGGCGCTCCTGGAGGTCGCCGGGTATGAGCTGGACGATTACATATCCGATCTGGGCTGTACCCTCGGTGAGGAGCTCCTCAAGCCACATAAAAGCTATGTTCGATGTATCTTGGGCCTGAGAGATAAGGTTCAGATCAAAGGAATGGCACATATAACGGGCGGGGGAATACCTGATAATCTGATCAGAATACTCCCCGAAGGGTGTCGGGCGGTGATACGTCGTGGGAGCTGGACGGAACCTCCGGTGTTCGAGCTGATACGGAGGGCGGGGGATATATCGGAGGAGGAGATGTTCCACGTCTTCAATATGGGCATCGGCATGTGTGTCGTGGTGAGCAAGGCGGAGCTCGATAGATCCGTGGAAACGCTTAGATTCCTTGGCGAGGACCCCATCGTGATGGGAGAGATCGAAAGCGGTGAAAGGGGTGTTCAGATCAGGAGGTGAGGGGGATGGATGAGCTTACCCAACTGGTCGAAAGAACTCATCCCAGGGTGTTAGGCGAAGCCTTAAAGGAGGAGGATGAGCTTTCGATAGCCATATTCATGCTCTCGGTAGATCACGATCAGGCCGCTAAGATCCTCTCGTCGCTGCCCGAGGAGAAGCAGGGTCTGGTTGCGGCGATGATATTGAAGATGGATCTCGTGCCACAGAATATGGTCGAAGAGGTGATATCGAGGATTAAAGGGAAGATAGAGGAGATGGCCTCTAAGGTGGTGAGCTTCGGTGATCCGACTCAGAGGTTGGCCGAGATACTGTCGCGGATATCACCTGATCGACAAAGGAGGATCATCTCGACGCTTGAAGCTCAAGATCCAAAAGCGGCGGAGGCGGTGTTGGAGAGGAGATTCACGTTCGAGGATCTAAGGAGGGTTTCCGACACGGCGCTTCGACTGATACTCAGGTTGGTGAGCAAAGATCTTCACTCTTTGGCTCTTGCCCTCAGGGGCGCTTCCGAGGGGACGCGCGAGAAGATATTCCGTAACCTTCCGGAGGAAATACTGCAGATGTTACAGGATGAAATGGATGCTCTTGGGGAGATATCGGCCAAGGATGTGGAGGAGGGCCAGAGACGAGTTATGATGATAATAAGACGCCTTGAAAATGAAGGGTTATTTGATCCCACCAGAGATATCGCCGAGATAGGAGGTTAAAGGTGAAGAGAATCAACAGAGCATTGATAAGCGTCTCGGATAAATCCAAGATAGTTGAGTTTGCGAGGGAACTCCAATCCCTGGGGATCGAGATAATCTCCACAGGCGGAACGGCGAGGCTCCTGAGGGAAAACGACATTAGGATAACCGAGGTCTCCGACTATACGGGATACCCGGAGATGCTCGACGGCAGGGTTAAAACTTTACACCCCAAGATACATGCCGGAATACTCGCCGTGAGGGATGATGAGAGGCATATGAATGAGTTGAAGGATCAGGGGATAAAATCCATCGATATGGTGGTGGTGAACCTCTATCCGTTCGAGGATACCGTCGCGAGGGAGGATGTCAGCATCGAGGAAGCCATAGAGAACATAGATATCGGAGGTCCCACCCTCATAAGGGCTGCTGCGAAGAACTACAGGTATGTGGCCGTGGTCACCGATCCGAGGCAGTATGATACGGTGCTGGCCGAGTTGAAGGCGAACGATAGGATGTTGTCGAATGAAACCCGATTTAAACTGGCGAAGGAGGCCTTCTCCAGGACTGCCCGATATGACGCCGTTATATCCTCATATCTTGAGACGATATCCGAACAGAAGAGGGAGTTCCCCGAAACCTACGCTCCAGTCTATGTTAAGGTACAGGGGCTCCGATATGGGGAGAATCCTCACCAGCAGGCGGCCTTCTACAGGATCCCATATCTTACGGAACCGTGTGTGGCGACGGCGAAACAGCTGCATGGTAGGGAGCTTTCCTTCAACAACATCCTCGACCTCAACGCCGCTCTGGAGATAGTCAAGGATTTCGATGAGCCGACGGCGGCTATAATCAAACACAACAATCCGTGCGGTGTCGCATCGCATGAGACCTCACTGGCTCAGGCTTATAGGGATGCCCTGGCGTGCGATCCGCTTTCGGCCTTCGGATCGATAATCGGTTTAAACAGGGTGGTGGATCTGGAAACCGCCAAGGCCATAAGGGAGGCCGCCCTTTCGGGAAGCTTCCCCGAGGCGATAATCGCCCCCGGATATGAGCCCGACGCCCTTGAGCTCCTGTCAAAGGCCAAAAACAGACGGATACTCGAGGTCGGCTCCCTTGGAAAGCTTGACTACGGTATGAAGGAGACCAAGTCGGTCGTAGGTGGCCTGCTGGTTCAGGAGAGAGACCTCAAGCTCATCGATCGTTCTCAGTTGAAGGTGGTGACCGAGAAGGAGCCCACATCCGAGATGATGGACTCCCTCCTCTTCGCATGGAAGGTCTGCAAGCACGTCAAATCCAACGCCATACTGCTGGCAAGGGATAAGAGAACCGTCGGGATAGGAGCGGGACAGATGAGCAGGGTCGATTCCACGATAATCGCCATCAGAAAGGCCGGCGACAGGGCCCGTGGTTCCGTGATGGCCTCTGACGCCTTTATACCTTTCAGAGACTCCATCGACCTCGCCGCCGAGGCAGGCGTGGTGGCCGTGATCCAACCCGGAGGGTCGAAGCGGGACGATGAGGTGATCAGGGCCGCAAATGAACACGGAATCGCGATGGTGTTCACGGGAATGAGACATTTCAGACATTAAGCTGGGAGATGAGGGATTATGGATGAGAGAGTCAACCTTCAGGAGGAGGCGGTCGGAGAGGAGGAGCTCTTAACCCGTAGGATGGAGTTCATCTATCTGAGTGACCGCATAAATGAGGTCAAACGGGACCTCAGCCAGCAGATAGAAGAATTGCGTCGGCTCTGGCAGAGACTCGATGAGAAGATCGATACGAGGTTCGACTCACTCAGAGCCGAGCTGAAGGAGGATATAGCAGCGCTTAGAGAGGAACTAAAAAAGGACATAGCCGATCTGAGAACCGAGCTGAAAGGGGATATAGCAAGGCTCGATGCTAAGGTGGAATCCGTCAGAGAGGAGCTGAAAGGGGATATAGCGAGGCTCGATGCCAAGGTGGAGTCCGTCAGAGAGGAGCTGAAGGAGGATATAGCAAGGCTCGATGCCAAAGTGGAGTCCGTCAGAGCCGAATTGAAGGAGGATATAGCAGCACTCAGAGAGGAACTAAAGAAGGACATAGCTGACCTGAGAACCGAGCTGAAAGGGGATATAGCAAGGCTCGATGCTAAGATAGAAGCCGTTAGAGCTGAGCTGAAAAAGGATATAGCTGATCTGAGAACCGAGCTGAAGGGGGATATAGTCAGACTTGAGACGAGAATGGATAAAATGGAGGTTGAACTCAGGCGGGAGATCGTCAGGTCGGCCAGCAGACAACTGAAATGGACGGCGATTATGCTGGGCGTTTGGGGCGCCATTATAGCGGCGCTATTCGCGATCATATCAAAGATCTGAGGGGAGAAGATGAAGGTGATGGTGATCGGCGGCGGGGGCAGGGAACATACCCTCGCTTGGAAGATATCTCAAAGCCCACTGGTTGATGTCATCTACTGTGTGCCGGGAAACGCCGGGATGGCCCAAATAGCGAAATGCTTGGATCTGCCTCTGGCTGAAGACGGCTTTGAAAGAGTTGCCGCCTTTGCCGAGAAAGAAGGCATTGATCTGACCGTAGTCGGCCCGGAGGCTCCCCTTGTCTCTGGTATAGTCGATCTATTCTCCGAAAGGGGGCTGGCCATATTCGGGCCCACAAAGGCGGCGGCTCAGATCGAGGATAGCAAGAGCTTCAGCAAGGCGTTTATGTTGAGATACGGCATCCCGACGGCTCAGGGCATCTCGTTTGACGATCCCGATGAGGCGGCCAGATATATACGGGATAAAGGAGCGCCCATCGTGGTGAAGGCCGATGGATCGGCGGCGGCCGGAAAGGGATCATTCGTGTGCGAGCAGGTGGACAAGGCTTTGGAAGCCGTCAGATTAATCATGATCGATAGGATCTTCGGCGATGCGGGCGACCGTGTGGTCGTGGAGGAATACCTGGAGGGCGAGGAGGCCTCTTTCATCGTGTTGACGGACGGCGAGACGATCCTGCCCCTCGTCACATCACAGGATCATAAGCGCGCCTATGACGGCGACAGAGGACCGAACACCGGCGGTATGGGCGCATATTCACCCGCTCCGGTGATCGATCCGAAGATGCGGGATGAGATCATCGACGACATAATCCTGCCTGTGATAGAAGGGATGAAAAGAGAAGGTCGACCTTACAGGGGCGCCCTTTATGCAGGATTGATGATAACCGATGGTGGACCTAAGGTGCTGGAGTTCAACTGTAGATTCGGCGATCCCGAAACCCAGGTTATCCTGCCGAGACTCGATTCCGATCTCGTCCCCGCTCTCATAGCATGTATAGAGGGCAGATTGAAGGAGATAGAACTGAGGTGGAGGGAAGATGCCGCCGTCTGTGTCGTGTTGGCCTCCGGCGGATATCCGGGCAAATACGAAAAGGGCAAACCTATAACCGGCATAGAGGAGGCCGAGTCGATAGGAGACGTCGTGATCTTCCATGCCGGAACGGCGATGAGGGAGAACAGATTGGTGACCAATGGGGGAAGGGTGTTGGGCGTTACGGCGATCGATAGGGACATCCCATCGGCGATCGAGAGAGCTTATAAGGCCGTCTCGAAGATACACTTCGAGAAGATGCACTACAGAAGGGATATAGGCCAAAAAGCGCTTAAGAGGCTGGGAAGTTGAAGGCGACGGCGATCCTGTTACAGCTTCTCCTGTTAATCTCATCCTCACAGGGAAGGGATAGCGGATTAAGCACCCTTATCCCGTTCAACGGGATCGGCGCCAGCGATGATGCCCTCTCGATCCTGCTGAACCCATCCGGGCTGGCCTTCAACGAGGGGTTTAACGGTTACTACATCCGCGGATACAGAGGAGGCTCTGAGGGAGAAAACACATTTCTCCTATCAGCTTACGGCATGGGGCTTGGGTTGCAGATGATAGAGGGGGAAGGGGCGAAGCTGTGGAGGTGGACCTTATCCGATGGGGAGAGGATAGGCGAATATCTGGCCATCGGAACCGCCTATAGCTGGTTTTCGGCTGAGGACAGGGACGTGGACAGGCTGAAGATATGGGACGTGGGGGGTATGTTTCGGACGACACATACCTCCATCGGGCTGCTCCTGCGAAACTTCAACCGTCCCAGGCTTCATGGGGAGAGGCTGAAACAGGAGATCAACATCGGCCTCGCGTTTCGCCCGGTCAACGACAGATTGACCCTCTCCTTCGATACGAGGCATATGTTCGGGGAGGAGGGATGGAGATACCGGCTCGGAGCGGAGCTCGTCCCCCTGGATGGGATAACCCTCCGCGGCAGCATCGATCGTGAGAGGAACTTCGATCTCTCCTTCACCGTGGATTTCGCCCATATCGGCTTCGGCTCCTATAACGCCTTCACCGGAGAGAGGGAGATGCGGGACGGACTGGGGTATCTTCGTTTCT
Organism: Candidatus Poribacteria bacterium; assembly: GCA_021162805.1. Classification (NCBI taxonomy): domain Bacteria; phylum Candidatus Poribacteria; species Candidatus Poribacteria bacterium. The sequence continues at coordinate 8,801 of JAGGXZ010000052.1, read as the reverse complement.
CCGCTCCTCTCCTGCCCACCCTCTTCTCGCGGAGGAGGGAGGTGCTGCGTTTGAAATCCGATAACGCCCTCGCCTGCCTCCGTAAGGCGATAAGGGATAAACGTGTTTTGGGGGCGGTGATCGAGCTGGATGACCTCAGCTATGGTCTCGGGAATCTACAGGAGCTGGAGGGGGTTATAGAGAGGTTCAGACGTTCCGGCAAGAAGGCCTTCGCTTACTCGATCTCCCTGTCCACAGGGGGATATCTGGCCGCATCCGCCTGTGATGAGGTGATCCTTCATCCATCGGGTCAGCTTAACCTCATAGGTATCAGATCCGAGCCGATCTTCATCAAGCAGATGCTGGATAAGGTTGGGGTAAAGCCAAACATGGAGAGAACGGGCGAATATAAATCGGCTCCGGAGACCTTTCTCAGGGATGAGATGTCCCCGTATGCCAGGGAGGAGATGGAGTCGGTGCTCAACGATCTCTTCGATCAGATCAAAACGGATATCTCGCGCAATCGCGGGATATCGCCTCAGAGGCTTCAAACTCTGATAGACCGGGGACCCTATACCGCCCGAAAGGCTGAAAAGTTGAAACTGGTAGATGAGCTGGCCTACAGGGATGAGATCGAGGATATCGTCAGGAGGAGGCTGGGAAAGATCAGCTTTGTGAATGGGGATAGATACCTCTCCCGAACGGAAAAGATCAGAAGCTGGAAGGTCCCGCCTAAAGTGGCGATCATCAACGCCAAAGGACTGATGGTGAGGGGTGAAAGCTTCAAAGATCCGCTGACGGGGGATTTCATAATGGGTTCTAAGACCATCTCAGACGCCCTTCGCAGAGCCCGCGAGGATAAATCCATCAAGGCCGTCGTAATGAGAATAGACAGCGGCGGCGGGATGGTCGTTGCGGCAGATGAGATATGGAGGGAGGTTGAACTAACGAGGGCGAAAAAACCCGTCGTCATCTCGATGGGCGATATGGCGGCCTCAGGCGGGTATTACATCGCCGCTCCAGCGAACTATATCTTCGCTCAGCCCGGCACGCTGACCGGTTCGATAGGCGTCTTCAGCGGAACAGTCAACTTACAAGGCCTTTACCGGAAACTCGGCATCAGCAAACAGATCATAAAAAGGGGGAAAAACGCCGATTTCTACTCCGACTGGAGCGAGTTCACTCCCGAAAAACGGGAGGTCCTGCGTGAGCAGGTGGAGGAGATCTATAAAAGCTTCGTGGATAAGGTCTCCAAAGGCAGAAAGATGAACCCCTCAGAGGTGGATAAAGTTGCCCGTGGCAGGGTATGGACCGGAAGACAGGCGAAGGAAAGGGGACTCGTAGATGAGCTGGGAGGGCTTGATGAGGCTATATCGAAGGCCAAGGAACTGGCGGGAATCCGGGAGAGGGAGAGGGTTAAGCTGATCAAGATGCCCTCTGTGAAGCTGGCCGATGTGCTCCTGCGAAAGCTGTTGGAGAGATCGGGTTTCACCAGGCTCCTTAAAACCTCTAACGAGATCATGAGGGAGAGATTCCTCCTCATCGCACCATACGGAGTTGAGGTAGGTGATTGAGATGGACTGGGAGAGGGAACGTGAAAGAATGGTTAAGATTCAGATCATCGGCAGGGGGATCAAGGATGAGCGGGTTATCGAGGCGATGCTCAAAGTTCCGAGACACCTTTTCGTCCCCAAAGAGATGAGGGAACACTCCTATGCCGACACCCCTCTGCCGATAGGCGAGGGTCAGACCATATCCCAGCCTTACATCGTCGCCCTGATGACGGAGCTTTTGAGGATAGAGCCTCAGAGCAAAGTGTTGGAGGTAGGGACGGGCTCGGGCTATCAGACCGCCATCCTCGCCGAGATCGCCAGAGAGGTCTACACCGTCGAGATAATCGAACCCCTCCACAAGAGAGCGGTTGAGACGTTGAAATCACTCGGTTACACAAACATTCACGCCAAGTGTGGCGATGGGTATTTCGGATGGGAGGAGCACGCGCCGTACGATGGGATAATGGTTACCGCCGCCCCTAAAAAGATACCCGAGCCCCTGATTAAACAGCTTAAAGTCGGAGGAAGGCTCGTTATCCCTGTGGGGGAATTCTATCAGGATCTCATCGTGGTTACGAAAACCGAGCGGGGGACGATACAGGAAAGCGTCACCGGCGTGAGATTCGTGCCTATGACCGGTGAGGCGAAGAGGGAGCCGGAGGGGATGAAAAAGGAATCGAGAAGATCATGGTGGTTTTAACGGAGGGATAAGATGATGACGCTGCTTATGATAGGTGTGATGCTGATCTGTTCCACAGCCCAGACCGGCGAAAAACCGATTCGACAGCCCGCCGCCAGCGGCGACTTTTATCCGTCCGATCCGAGGGAATTGCGCCAGATGGTCGAGGATATGTTGCATAAGGCGAAAAAGGTAGAGGTAGAAGGGAGGTTGCTCGCCCTGATAACCCCTCATGCCGGGCTGAAATTTTCAGGGCCGGTCGCGGCCGAGTCGTTCAGACAGCTTGAAGGTCGAGAAGGAATTAGGACGGCCGTTATAGTCGGTCCGAGCCATTACGTCGCCTTCGACGGCATCTCGGTCTACCCTAAGGGATACTACAAAACCCCACTTGGGCTCGTGGAGATAGACTCCGATCTGGCCGAGGAGATCACCCGGATCGATCCGAAGAGGATCAAGTTCTATCCCCCCGCCCATCGCAAGGAGCATGCCGTCGAAGTGGAACTGCCCTTCCTCCAGACCGTGCTCCCCAAGGCGAAGATCGTCCCGATGATCGTCGGGCTTCACGGCGCGGAAGGCGTTGAGATCCTCAAGCAGATCTTCTCGAAGCTCTTCGAGCATAAGGACGTGGTGGCGATCCTGAGCGTGGATCTATCGCACTATCATCCTTACGCTCGGGCCGTCAAACTGGATAAGACGGCTCTGGAGTCCATCTGCAAGCTCGATCCGATCTCATTTGGGGAGGGCGTGGATTCGGGCAAAATAGAGATAGACAACCCCGCCGGTGTGATGGCGCTTCTGATGGCGGCGAGATCCTATGGGGAGGTTGAGGCGAAGCTCCTGAGATATGCCAACTCCGGCGATATCACCGGCGATAAATCCTCGGTCGTCGGATACGGAGCCGTCATGATCGTCGCTAGAGGAAAAGGTGGGGGATGGGAGGAGTTCAAACTGAGCGATGGGGCTAAAAGGGAGTTGCTCCGGATCGCCCGGGAATCGATCCGGTCCTATCTCAAGGAGAAAAAGATACCCCACTTTAAACCTCACCATGAGGAGATCAAGCGTAACTGTGGGGCATTCGTGACTCTGAAAGAGGAGGGAGAGCTTCGGGGATGTATCGGATATATGGAGCCCATCATGCCGCTTTATCAGACGGTGGCACGGATGGCCGTCGCCGCCGCCACGCAGGACCCGAGATTTCCTCCCGTCACCCTCGATGAGCTGGATAGGATAGAGATCGAGATATCCGTCCTCACCCCCATGAGGCGTATCGAGGATCCGAATCAGGTGATCGTCGGCAAACACGGTATCTACATAAGAAGGGGGAATCGTTCGGGCGTGCTGCTGCCCCAGGTGGCGACGGAGATGGGGTGGAACAGGGAACAGTTTCTGCGTGGCGTGTGTAGGAAGGCATGGCTGCCCGAGGATGCCTGGAAGGATAAGAACACGGAACTGTATGTCTTCACCGCACAGGTCTTCTCCGAAAAGGAGTTCAAACGATGATTAAAGCCTTTCTAGCCGCCCTGATCCCCGTCCTGCTTATCGCAGTGATGATGGGCATCGCCCTGATCATCGTGAGGCTCACAAGATCCGGGGGATCTAAAGGAGGAGGTCGATGATAAAAGCCAGAGTTCTCTATATACCAACTGAGTCCCACACCAGGAGGGTCTTCAGGCCGGAGACCTTCCAGAGGCTCCGTTCGATCTTCGAGGAGGTGAAGGTCAACGAAACGGGGAGAAACTACACCTCCGAACAACTGGCGGGGGAGATATCGGGGTACGACGCCCTGGTTACCGGCTGGGGATCTCCAAAGATCACCCCACAGGTGATGGAGAACGCCGATAGGCTGAAGATCATCGCCCATTCGGCAGGATCCGTGAGGGCGCTCCTGGGGGAGGTGGTCGAACGGTATATCATTCCCAGGGGCATCTGCGTCTATCACTCCAGACACGCCATCGCCTATAACGTCGCGGAGCACACGATAGGGCTGATGATACTCTGCTGTCGTAGGATCATAGATCACGCCCTCGCCTTCCGTGAGAGGGGAGTGTGGCGCGATCCTAAAATCCCCTCAAACGGCCAGTTTCTCAGGGGAAGCACGGTCGGGGTGGTATCGGCCAGCGCCGTGGGCCGCGAGGTGATAAAGCTCCTTAAACCCTTTGACGTGAGGATACTGATATACGACCCCTATCTGTCGGAATACGATGCCGGGACGCTGGGGGTGGAGAAGGTCTCACTGGAGGATCTGTTCGCCCGATCCGATATCGTCACGGTTCACGCGCCAAGCCTACCGGAGACGTGGGGCATGATCAATCAGAGGCATCTGAAACTCCTTCGGGACGGAGCGGTGCTGATCAATACGGCAAGGGGTAAAATCATAGACCATGATGCCCTGCTCGAGGAGTGTCGAAAGGGCAGGATAACGGTGGCTTTGGATGTGACCGATCCGGAGCCTCTGCCTTCGGATAGCCCCTTCAGAGATCTGCCGAACGTGATCATCACGCCTCACATGGCCGGAGCGGGCTTCTACGGCTATTTCAGGATAGGCGAGATGACCCTTCAGGCGCTTATAGATTTCTTCACCGGAAAAACCCCGATCGGGGCGATAGATCCGTCGGAATTCGCCCGGTTGGCGTGAGGGGTGGGGAGAATGAGGTTAAAACCGTTGTTTCTTTCGGGTTTGATCCTGACCGTCCTGATCTGGGGGTGTGGCGAGAACGCTGAAAACCTCCCCCCTCAGATCTTCTCGATAGATCTCTCACCTCAGGTCGTCTCCCCCGGAGGCGAGATGACGATAACAGCTAAGGCGGGCGATGCCGATAACGACCGACTCCGATACATCTGGTCGGTCTCCGGCGGGACCATCGAGGGCTCCGGGGACACCGTCAAGTGGAGGGCGCCGAGGAAAGAGGGAGTATATGAGCTCACCCTCCAGGTCAGCGATGGGAGAGACTCCGATACGAAATCGCTTAAGCTTATCGTCTGGAAGGAGAGACCCGGGGATTACTACCCGCTTGCTGTCGGGAACACCTGGATCTATCAGGACGAAAACGGCAACATGATCACGTTCAAGATAGTGGATAAGATCAAGATAGAGGGCACGGATGAGGAAAGCTTCGTGATGGAGAAGAGCAGCTCCGATCCGAACCTACGGGGTTTGAACACCTACGCTTACTTAGGCAAACATTCGGACGTCATATATCAACACGCCGCTAACGTCGCCCCCGGATCGCCTGACACGATAATATTCGTCCCGTGGCTTCCCCTCTATAAGTTTCCGCTCATCCCGGGAAGCTCGTGGAACGCCGACTTCAAGGTGAAGCTGCCCGAGGGATACTATGTCGGCGAGGGGAAAGCCGAATATGAGGTTGTGGGTGAGTCCACGCTCACCGTTCCGGCGGGAACCTTCGAGCATGTCATGCAGGTCAAGGAGACCTTCTCCTGGACGCTTATGGGGCAGACTCTGGATGAGACGATCAGCCGCAAATGGCTGGCCCCTGATGTGGGGATCATAAAGGTGGTCGAGGAACAGACGAGAGGCGGTGAGACGATCACGAATACCCTTCAGCTTCTAAGCTATGAGATCGTAAGCCCGTGATGGCGATGAAGATGACCTATAGGTTCTCCTCCGATCCGAAGGCGATGTTCGGGAGGGCTCTGCCGTTCCTGGAGGAATTGGCACGGATGGCCGGTAGAGGTGGGATCGATCTCTATCTCGTCGGTGGGGCGGTTCGCGATATCATCCTGCGTGAGGTCAGGGGATACGATGTGGAGATCAACGATTTCGATATATCGATGCCGATCAGACCCATGAGATTCGCCCACGACTTCGCCGCCGAGGTAGGAGGGGCATTTGTGCTTCTGGACGAGGAGTTTCCCACGGCAAGGGTGGTCGTGGGAGGTGATCTGATCGTGGATTTCTCGGAGTTCAGAGCCCCTACACTGAAGGATGATCTATCGCTGCGAGATCTCACCGTGAACGCTATAGCCGTGAAGCTGGAGGATCTTCTCTCCGGCGGCAAGGTCGAACTGATCGATCCCACAGATGGATACCGGGATATGCTCGACGGGATCATCAGGTTTTGCTGTGAGAGGAGCGTGTGGGATGATCCGCTGAGGATGTTGAGGGCATACAGGTTCGCCGCCGCCCTGAGCTTCGAGATCTCGCCTGAATCCCGCCGAATCGTCCGAGAAAAGGCGCAGCTTATCTCGGAATCGGCCCCTGAGAGGGTGAGGGATGAGCTGCTGAAGCTGTTCGCCTCTCCGGGCTCATACAGATGGGTGGAGGCCATGGACGGGGACGGGCTGCTGGGCGTAATCATACCTGAGATCGAGCCGACTAAGGGGGTTGAGCAGAACGAGTTCCACCATCTCGACGTGTGGGGCCATACCCTGCTGGCATATCGGATCTTCGAGGAGGATCCAATACCAGAGCCGCTTGAGGGATTCAGGGATAGGGTTAAGGGATATCTGGAGTGCGAATACACGGGAGGGGTGAGCAGATATGCCCTTATAAAACTGGCCGTTTTGCTTCACGATATCGGGAAGCCGGAGACCAGATCGGTAGATGAGGAAGGGAGGGTCCATTTTTACGGCCATGATAGACTGGGAGCGGAGATGGCTCGTCGGATCTGCGGGAGGTTACGTCTCAGCAAGAGGGGATCGTCGCTGGTTGAGCTCCTGATCAAAAATCATCTGGGGCTGATGCATCTGGGGAAGGATTATCCGCCCACCGACAGGGCGCTTTACAGGTTCCTAAGGAGGCTCGGCGGGGAGTGGATCGGCGAGGTGCTGCTCTCGATGGCCGATCTAAAGGCGTCCAGAGGTCCAGGCCGATCGGATGAGGAGGCGAGGATGACGGATGAGATCGTGAGGAAGCTCGCTCATCTCTATTACGTCGAGATCCCCCGGAGAAAGGCTCACAGGAGGATCGTCACCGGAGATGATCTCATCAGGGAGTTGAACCTCTCGCCCGGCCCGATAATAGGCGAGCTTCTCCGGGCGATAGAGGAGGCACAGGCTATCGGTCGGATCAAAACGAAGGAGGAGGCGCTTGAACTGGCAAGAAGGCTCATTGGATGAGATCGAGGAGCCCAAGGATATGGCGCCGGAGTTCGCGAGCTTTGGCCGCAGATTTCTTGCTGTGCTGATAGATGTCCTCATCTTCTATCTGATCATGCTCCCCGGATATGCCATTCTCCTCCGCTCAGGTCCATCCACCGCCAGAGATATCCTCGACCTCCTGTTTTTCCTCTTCGGGTTGGCCTTCAATATCTGGAACACGGTCTATCTGGTCAGCCGGGACGGAGCCTCGATAGGCAAAAAGCTCGCGGGGGTGGTCGTTCTGAACGAGGATTTCAAAAACCTCTCCTTCGGAGCGGCCCTCGCCCGCGAGATGATATTCAAGGCCATATCCTCACTTCCCTTCTGGCTGGGGTTTTTCTGGATGATGTGGGATGGGAAGTGCCAGACATGGCATGATAAACTCGCCGGCAGCTATGTCTATAAAGCCGACTCGATTGACCTCACTTCCGCCACATAAGCTGGGATACCAGGGAAAGCGAGTGTTTTAAAAGAGCCTTCGAATAGCTGTAGTTGTGAATTCCAAGCGATCTCTCCGCCTTGACGAAGTCATAGTTGTACTTCGCCCTCTTCCAATCGAGGGAATCCTTATGAGGCGATTCATCCAGCGCCTCTTTCAGTTCATCGAGCAGCTCCTGAAGTTCCCCTTTGGCCTCATCCGCTCTCCTTTGAGGGTTCTGATGGCATTTGAGACACACCTTATATCCGGATCGAAACGTATGTCCTCCCACCTTGCGCACGCCCTCCTCGGGAGGGGATTGAACCCTGTTCATATGGCACTCCACACAGCCTTTTCTCATCATCCTGAGATGCACCGACGGCATGTTCGACACGCCGTATCCCCCCCGGCCGTAGAAGAGCTCCGTATGCGATTGATGAATCACGCCGGCGCCCTGACAAGCACAGCTCTTAATGTGACAGCTCGCGCAGAGCTTATCGTATGGGAGTTTCAGATTATGGGGCAGGCCGGAGTCGTGCCTGTGGCATGAATAGCAGGAGACCGGATCGTCCGACACGGCGTATCGCATACCTGAACTCCAATCCGATGGTATCTCTATCCGCGTGGAGTGGCATCTATAGCAGGATCGGCTTTTCACCCCCTTCTCCTTGAGGGTTTTAAGGCTTTGAGAGTGTTTCGACAGCCTCCACTCCTTGAACTCCTCCGAGTTACCATGGCATTTAGCACATTTCTGGGACGGCGTCTCGTCGGGGATGACAAACAGAAGAGGAAAGATGAGGAGTATCGGGATTGATACCAGGATAGATCTCTTTATCATCTGTCGCCTCCCTTTTATGGTGCCATAAGGACTTTTCAGAGTAACATACCCTCTCTTTCCCGTCAGGTAGGGGCTAGACATGTCTAGCCCCATTGGCATCAATTTAAGCTTTACAAAAGGGGTCATCTCTGTTAAAGTAAGAGCAAATCCAAAAGAAGAGGTGACCCCATGGATAGGATATCTCAAATAGAAGAGAATATCAAGAGCGTATTACTCCATGATGCAGATGAACTG